>NZ_DATMXX010000410.1:0-16169 GCF_035561255.1 Sporomusa sp.
GTTATCCGGGCTTAGCTGTGCAAGCTCTAGATAGATGAGCTGGCCAAGGGCATCACATTCCTCGATGCCAGTCAACTCCGTTACCTGATTTGTTACAGTCACTGCGGTTTGCACTACCGTCCAGCCAATGGTGAGTTTATATGTATATTCCTGCAATTCTAGGCCCTCTGATTTAGCCCCCGGATAAAGAATAATCAACGGGTACTGATCTGCTGTTGGCGGTATTTTGCCGTTAGTACCGACGAAGATGTTGGGGGCCTTGTTATAATGGGTTGTACAGTAATCTTGTATGGGCTGACTGGCTTGCAAAGCATCCCGCCATTTACTAATAATGTCGCTTAATTTCAGGGTGGGAATCATGGGATTCACTTCCTCTCTTCACTTGTGGTTAGGCCGCCTTATCAGGGACTTGCGGCAGATACTCCCATTTGAACCATTGCGCATTTGCCTGTGTCACCGGTAATAATCCACCAGGCGCAGTTCTCCTCCAGGCATTGACAAAACGACACCAGATTATTCTCTGGTTTAAGACAAAGTAAAGGACAATACATATTTTTCACCTCCTACTCTTTATCCGTACACATATACTAAAAAAGGGTTAGGTACAAATTTAGATATATTCAAACAAAAAATCTTGAAAGTTATTGCGAAAAAGCCCCAGACCAAAGTCCAGGGCTCAGCATTAGAACAAGAAAAACAACCGATCTGTTTTAATCACATACTTAACTTCTCCGCCGACCAGCTTACCGGTGTCTTTTATATGCACCTCGGCTGACATAGCACGATCCTTACTGTAATTTCGCTGAAGCTCCACCGGCATATACCGATCCCGGTCATGCCAACCATAGCCGACTGCCCATTCCCAATTGCGATAGTTATTGACCTTAAACACACCAACATCCCAATTGGTCTCAGGTGTTTTTTTATTATTCGGTACAATTAGCGTACGATCGGTCTTTTCCAGCGCCAAAGGCGGCAGCGTCTTGTCTTGCTGGTTAATCTGTTCAGCTACCGTCTTCGCTGCAGCCTGAACCGTGGGTGCCTGTACAATAAATTTAACTTCTGGCTGTCGCTCTCCGGCTTTGGCTTCGGCAACTGCAGCAGCTAGCATTTCAGCATTTTGCTTACTCAAACTCAACTCATTTTGCAATGAGTTAATATTCCTGGCCTGTTCCTCTGTCAGCACCGTGGCCTGCTGCAGTCGTGTCTTCCAATCTGCATTGTGCCTGTAAAGCAAGCAACAACCTGCTATCACCAATAAAATAACGCCAAGCAGTATCGCCGCCTGGCGCTTAGTTAACCTAAACATATCTTTCGCTGCTCCCTTAAGCGCCGTTATCCTGCGGCGCTATTTTGTGTTAATATGGCTAATGCGTCTGCACATTCATTTACAAACCGATTCCGCAAACCACATACAACATCCCAGCTTCCATTTATCCAGCGTTGCGGAGATTTGTACCAATCATTGCCGTTATCGACAACATTGTCAGCCTCTTCAATAAGAAAACTGTAAATAGCCCGAATAAGTTCAGCGTCAAAATTCGGCGCATCAACATATGACAAGTTTTCATAACCAATAGATTTTACACCTAATTCAAAGAGCTCAACAATATTTCCTGTGCCATATTGTACTGTCCTTGACCAAACGATATCCTGCATGATCGCATGGTGATTCTCAATATTGAAATAGGCTGCCCTGAGTGCAGCAACTGCCGGGTCATAGTAGGCGTACTGAATATAGTCATGTTGAAGCTGCACAAAGCCGCCAGCATCGTTTTCAGCACAATATTTCCAAGTCGCTGAAAACATAGGACTCCCTGCAGGGTGGGTGCTCAGCATGTCACCGTAGGGATGCCCCTGCTCTTTCAACCAACACACAAAACTGTCGACACTACCAGTATTTGTGGCTAATTGGTAACAACCGTATGATATACCACCAGCGTCACCCCACCCAGTCGATACCGTGCCGGGGTTGCCGTTGGATTCATATTTTGCGCTTAGTTCTCCTATTCTCATTCCTGCACCTCCCCTTTACTGTCAATATATTTTTTAAACATATTACCTGCTACTTGCGCTGCCAAAAAGGCCAGCAGCTTTTCCCAATAAGACGTTAAACGCTCAAACCAATCCGGCATGATGGCCAATGTTATTCCCGGTGATAGCAACACAAAAAAAGCCACAACCACGGTCATTACACGGTTGAGACTTACGTCTGCCGGGTCGCGACTGTCAGACAGCACTAGCGGCAGATTAACAATTATTTGGTTTAGCTTCTCAATCACTTTATCACCTTTTGCAGTAAAACTACTAAAACTGCTGTCACTACCCCACTAGCTCCAGCCGCCTTCCAGACTGCCATCTCCAGCTCACGCAGCCGTTTAAAAATATCAGCATCGTTTTTCTCCAGGGTTTCAATTGCTTTACACTGTCCACTATGCTCTAGGCAAACTCCCTCAGGCTGTACTATTTCCCCCACCCCCAATTCTTGTATAAGACGATTGTAATAGTAAGTGCGACAGCTAAAAAAATGACTCATGATTGATTCGTGTGTAAAATGAAGGCAACCACAACATCAATTACACAGAAGAAATCAATCATGAGCTATTCACTATACCACGGTTGAGCATAGCAAGCTAGAATTGTACACGGACAAGGTAACTCAACACGAATTATTGCTTGCGAGCTGGGTCGCTATCTTTGGCCATCGCCCGTGAAATAAGCCAAAGCAAACAGGACAGTCTGTACTTATCTGAGAGAGCATAAGAAAGTTACCCCACACTCCTTGGAACATGATCGCCAGGGCTCGTTGATTCCATAACAGAACATAATAGGTGCTTAACCTCTTAAAGTTCCCGCCTCATGTAAATTAATAACAAGTCAATTGTTTTTTAAAGCATAATAAAAGCCGGTAAAACCTTGATTTACAAGGATTTATCAGCTTTCTATTCTGGTTTTCCAGGCCAAGCCGGGTTATCCGGGTCGCACGTTTCGGGCATATCCCGCAAGGCTTGACGGTATACTTTCCACTCCTCACGCTGTTCATCGGTAACTGGGTAATCCAGCAACATATATTTGTCAGTTTCGGTCAGAAGCCGGTCTCTCTCCGCCCTGATTATGGTCATTTTTTCTTCAGTTGTCGGCACATGGGGCGGCTTTGCGACCGGCTTTTTGTCGGCACCACGGATATACTGGTTAGTGGCGTACAATGCCTGTTCTTCGTCAGTAATGGGGATAAAGCCTTGATCTAAATATGGCTGCAATTCTTCTTCGGTCCTAAAGTGGACATTGAAGGCTATTGACGTTTCGCGTTCACCATTTTCGCGAAATTTTACATAGTGTTTATTCATTTTCATCATCCTTTCTCTTTTTCTCCACTGGGGAATTGCAACCAATACCAATGCTGCTGTCCGGACTGTAGATGTTATGTTCCCAATTATATTTCCGAACGCTGTGCTTAATTTACAGGCAACTTATGTCGCGGTAGACGCTGCTAATCCTGACTTTTACGGATAATACACTAACGACCACTAAAGCAACTATACGGACTTATGGCGGGACAGCCAGCAGCAAACAGCCATATACATTTTATAGTGTTATAGGTTATTAATGTTTTAATAACCTAACGCAACCCATGTTGATTTACTATCTTTTTGCCCTATCACGGCACTTATCATGGTAAAAGCCCAAACTACGGTAAATCCCCCGTTAGTTTGGGCTGCAGCTACAACATTGAGGCAAGCATTTGGAAAGGTAATAGGGAAGGTCACATTGTCACCACTAGTACTAATTCCCCATTGGAGAATTAATCCGTTAGCGAACTTTACATAGCCGTTTTGCGTCAAGCTTGCTGCCACTATGCCGCTGCCTGAAGTATTTACCAAAGACTGTACAAATGAAGTAGTGGCAATCTGAGTATTATTTGTCCCTGCCGCTGCAGTCGGTGCTGTCGGTGTGCCGGTGAAGACCGGTGAAGCGTTAGGGGCTGCTCCTAGTGTGGCCAATGCCGCTGCCTCATTAGCATCATCGAGCAAGGTACGTGCAAATGCGGTTAAGCCTGTGGTTGCAAAAGTATCATTACCGGTTGCATAAATTAATTGATTGGCCGCTGTAACCACTGCCGCCAAGGCTGTTAAGGTGGCGTCTTTAGGCTGTTTCTCAGTATCCAATTCCGCAATAGCGGCTTGCACATTAGTAGCTGCCACCCCTCCTGTAGCTGTACTGGCTATTGCGCTTGCCATATGTGCGCCACTAGCGGCCGCAATGTGGTTTGTTGCGTTGGTTGCCGTTACCGCATTACCGGTACAAGCACCTGACGTTGTTGCCGTGGCAGCATTGCCTGTACAAGCCGCCGCTGTATCTGCCGCAGCTGCATTCGGTACTTTACCGCTTACGGCAATCGTTACCCGGTCATTCGCGGCGTCAGGGGTCAGGGTTATATTGGCACCGGCAAGAAGTTCCAGGGTGTCAGTAGCAGAATCTGCCGCTACCGTAGTAGCGCCAATAAGCACATTGCTAAATGCATTTTGGTTTGTTTGGGCGCCAGTAGCTATACCATTTAATTTAGTTACCATTGCCGGTGCCATAAAGCCTGCGGCACTCGTGGTGGCGTCTGTATGGGTATGCCCGTTAGTTGTTACGGCAATCGTGCAGGCGTCATTGGCGGCGTCACCGGTAACGGTTATCCCGGCCCCGGCATTGATGGTGAAGGTGTCTTGTTTCGCATCGGCAGCTGCTGAAACCCCGCCGGCTACGATAGTGGCAAAAGCATGTTGATTTACCTCTGCGCCTGCGGCGATGCCGTCAAGCTTTACTTTGTCTGTTGCCGAAATAAAGCCGGCGGCACTGGTCGTAGCGGCCGTGTGGCTGTGACCGTCCTGCGTCACGGCGATGGTTACAGCATCATTGGTAGCATCAGGTGTTAAGGTTATGCCTGTGCCGGCCTTCATTTCCAGCCCATCAGCCGCAGCGTCTGCCTGGATAGTGGTAGTACCGACTTTGACACTGCCAAAAGCATTTTGATTTTTTTCTGCCCCTGCGGCTATGCCGTCCAGTTTGCTTTTATCTGTATTGGCCATAAACCCATTGGCGGTAGTTGTTGCTACCGAATGTACGTGAGTGGACGGCGAGTAATATGAACCTGGCTGACCGTTGAGTTTTTCAGCATTTAGACCAACATTTAATGTCCCGTTATTAACCGGGATATTGCCACTAGCATTACCAACAGTTAAATCCTGTAGTTTCCCTGCATTGACAACCTTATCATTGACAATTGCCCTGTCATTTTCCCGGATTTTACCGGGAGCAGTTGATAGATATTCTGTATCGGCCGGACTCGTAAGATCAAGCGCCATGTAATCATCTCCTCTAAAATAATATGCAGGACTAAATTAATAACCTTTTGCAATCCATGTTATCTGACCGCCAACAGCTGCGCCGGCGGTATTTAAAACCTTTACTGTAAAACTGCTTTTGCCGACACTTTGCAGTTCGGCCCGCAGCCCGGCACCGATTGCCGTAGGCACTACCGCCGGATAATCCCAATAGGTATAGCCATAGTTTACTGTAGTTCCACCTGCTGTAATTGCGGCAGTTCCCGCTTTATCAGTATCCGGAACATCAACGACGGCTTTTAGAATATTGACTTCGGGTGTTTGCCCCGGATCAGCGGTAGACAAAAGCACCTTAAAGTCAATGTAGCGAAAAGTAGCAAGCACCGGGCTAAAGTCTGCCCACTCGGTAAAAATTGTTCCATCCTGGCTTGTCCGGAATTGAAGCTTGGCATTAACACCGGCAACATGTAAAACGGTTGACACAAACTGACTGGAGATGTTAGCCGTGATACGCTGACCTAGGTCTTTGCGTACACAGACATATTCACCGGACGGATAATAACCGCCACCCCATTGGTCAACTAAAAAAAGACCTTCATCGGTCTTCTTATAGATACGGGCCCAGTTTAACTCACTCCAGTCCCCCACTGCATAGGTGCCATAGTTAAACAGGTATTTTCCCGGGTCTGTGCCGGTGGCCCCGATAGTATATTCACGCCTGAATACCTGCCATGCAGTTGTCAGGTTCTGGGCTGCGCCGGAAGCGGGAGTCACATTGGCCTGGGCGTAAGCACCATTCTGTCCGGTAAAACCATCACCCAAGGTAAGGGCCTTGCTGCTTCTAGCCGCAAACTCAATAACGTAAACAGCACCATTGCTAAGCGTTTGCGGGAAATCGTAATAAAGGCCGTTGGTACCGGCTACGCCGGCAGTAAGCCGTAAAGAACCATTGACTATCGCCAAAGTCCCAGTGCCTGCTTTTAGCCATTGGCTGCCGATAACACCAGTCTGGAAATTACCATCCTGAATAAGATTAGCGCTTTTAAGCTTGAGCACCGTCTGCCCGCCAACATCACTGAATTTAGTTGTTGGATAATCACTGAACCGGCCTCTCATATTGCTCATATTAATCAGGGACGGTCCAAACTCAGTATTCGTATGGCTACCACTCTGCAAGGTAATTTCATCAAACTCTTCTACTATATTTTTAGGTGGTAAGCCGGCAATCGTCACCTCCGCATTCACAGCTTGCTGCGAGTACTTACCGGCCCGGTTAATGGCTTTAATCCAATATCGGTAGGTTTTTTCAGTATCTACAGGCAGCTGATAGGACAGCGTATTGATGCCTGTGGTTACTAAAGAGCCGTTGTCAAAACTACCTCCTTCCCGGATCTCATAACCTACAACATCGGCTTCACCAATTTTATCCCAAACCATAAGTACGTTGCTTCCGTTTTGCATCGCATACAAGCCATTGACATCATTAGGCTCAATATAGGCGTCAAAATTACATTCGGCAATATCCGATATCCAGTTGGTATGATTGCGTGCTGCCAGCATAAAATGATAGGTCAGACTGACTGGGGGATACCAGCTGGTTTTTGTTTCTTTGGTCTTGGTAATTATCACTGTATCATCATCATCCCAGGTTATACCTGCACGCAGCTCATACTCTTTTAAGTCCTGGTCAGCAATTGAATTCCAGGCGATGCTGATTTTAGTTTTGTCGTTCGGGTCAGTGACTACCGTAAGCCCCGCCGGTGTTGACGGATTCATGCTGAACATGCTGCTGACACCGGTTGGGTTTAAACTGCCTTTGCCGGCCGTGTTAAAGGCCCGGATCCAGTAAGTATACTCGTCCTCAGAGGTGATGTTGGCATCAAAATATAGCCCGGTAATTCTGGTAGCGACAACAGTGCCGGTATCCCAGCTTATCCCCTGGCGGATTTCATAGTAGGAAAAATCCTTGTTCGTCACGGCCGACCAGCTCAGTCGTACCTTCGAATGATCTTGAGCCTGTTGACTCACACTAAACCCGGTCACATCCTGTGGATTTATATTCGGCAGTGCAGTTAATCGCAATACTGGCGAATAATAACCGCCCACGTTTTTTGCGGCTATGCAGAAGTTCAGGGGAGTATTGTTGACAGCAGTATAGCGATAGGTAAGCTCACGGGTAGTGCCAATAAATATCGCCGTGTCCCAATTGGCCCCCTGGCGAATTTCATATAATACTACATCCGCGTCATCTACGGCACTCCAGGCTAACACCTGTATGGCAGAATTATTTTCATCCTGGGTTATAGTGCCGGCAGCAGAGGCATTAGGCTGCAGCCGGACAGTTAAAATTACACTCTTAGCCGTGGCGCTGTATTTATTTGCCGCAGAAATAGCTTTGACTAAAAAAGTTGCTGTTTCTTCTATAGTAGCTGGGTAATCATATTTAGTAGTCTTAACCCCTGTAGCCACTACTGTTGCACTATCCCAAACCGCACCTTTGCGAATCTCGTAACCGAGTAGGTCAGTATCCGGTACCGCACTCCAGGCTAAGTTTACAATGCGCCGGTCCAGAGCATTTTGCATCGCGTTAAACGAGGCGATATCCCCCGGTTCTTGTTTGACGATTGTGGTAATTGTCCGCGGGCTGGAATATTGACCGCCAATGGTTTTGGCGGCAACAAGGAAGGTAACCGTTCCACCGGTCGCTACCGTATATTGACAGGCAGTTTCTTTCGTTGTTGTTATCGTAATACCAGCAGCCCAGGTATTGCCCAGACGAACCTCATATCCAGCCAGGTCGGCATCTGTGACTGCGCCCCAGGCTACCGTAAGCTTTAAACGGTTGTTGGGATCAGCAATAGCACTGCCGGCGCCGGGTATATTCGGTGCTGAAGCAACCACTACATTGTAACTGGCTGCTGCCTCAGAATAAGTGTTTGAGATGTTGACCGCCTTTATCAGAAAAGTTGCACTGCCGCCGGTAAACTGAAGGCTGCAGAAATTACCTTTAATCCGGCTTGCTACGACCGCCGCGGTATCCCAATTTGTACCCTGGCGTATTTCATAATGACTTAAATCGGTATCCGGTACCGCACTCCAGGAGCAGTCCAGCACTCGCCGGTCTGTTGCACTGACGTCAACCGCAAAGTCAGTCACATTCGATGGGCTTAAATTTGCCGATACGGACAGGTTTAGGGTACTGCTAACCTTGTCGGCGACATTCCGGCTGCAAACCATAAAATGATATACACCGCCATCGGTTAATTTATACCGGCAGTTTGTTTCTTTTGTTGTTGTAATTACGGTTCCGTCAGACCATGCTGTTCCCATGCGGATTTCATATTCTTTTAAGTCTTTGTCAGTGACAGCCGCCCAGGAAATTAACAGCACTGATTTATCGTTAATATCCTGCACAATGCTGCCGTTAGCCGGAGTATTGGGACGCAAGTTGATTTGCAGTATTTTGGCAGCAGGCAGTTCACTCCCATACCCGGCAACGTTAAACGCTTTAATTAAAAATGTGGTGCTGCCTTCCGTTGTCAGCGTGTATTCAAACATTGTCGCTTTGAGCTGGGTCGCAATAATAGCAGCCGTATCCCAATCCGAACCTTTGCGGATTTCATAGTAGGAAATATCACTCTCCGCATTGGCCGTCCAAGACAGCAGCAGCCGGCTGCGGTCGGTTTCTTTCTGGACACCATTAAAACCGGCGACCTGTGCCGGTCCAATCGTTACGTTGATAGACGCAGCAGCCGGCACCAGTGATAAATTGCCGGAATTGTCGACGGCCCAGACCTTAAAATTATGAGGCCTGGTTTGCTTTGCCGTATAGGTATATTGGGTGTCGCTAATCGGGGTTGCCGTAATCACGCTGCCATTTTCCGCTAAACGATAGCCACTAAGGTCGATATCTGCTACCGGCGACCAGGACAACTGGACTTTGCTGCAGTTTGACGAATCAATTTTTGCCGTAACCGCCGCTACATCGCTGGGCGGAGCATCTTTGCCACTAATCAGCACCGGCGAGGCTGTAACCCCGGTTGATACAATGCCGGCAGTGTTAATGGTGCAAACCTTTACTAGATAGGTATTTTGGGTTTTAACACCGATGATCGTAGTACTTAACGCATTGATTTTTGTAGTCCATTCGATCCAGGTACTGCCATTGTCACTGCTGTATAATACGGCATACCCAAGAACCAGCTTATTGCGAGGAATACTCCAGGCTACATTCAGGTTGGAAACAATCGTGCCGTCCTTTTGCCGGTAGGTCTCTTCCGCCACACTTACACTGCTGACTTCAGTTGTTGTCTCCAACGCGCTGTAGTTGACTGTCGGTATATCAGTTGCCTCTGTATAAACAGCCTCAATATATTCAATGCAGGATATTTTGCGCCGCAGATCCTGGTCCCGGCTGATGCTGAGCACCCGGAACGGCTTGACCACTTTGCTGGTTTCACCAAAGCTGTATAGATCCCATTGCTGTGGCACATGGGACAACGGACTGGTCAGCGTCACGGTATCTGTACTGATTTCCTGTACCACGCCCTGCACACCGACGGTGACAATGCTTTGGGCTTCCTGAGCTGTTGTGGCTGCCGGGTTGGTAATCTGCAGCGCAACTGTATAAGCTTTGCCTGGCCGTAAGGTTACCTCCCGGTCCATTTGAAGCGTTGTGGCCGTTGCAGCCAGCAGTCGTCCGGAATACCCCCATTGGGGCACATCGTGCGCCAGCAAAACGACGTCGTTAATCTGACAGGTAATCGCATCAATGTCCGCACTGTGTTCGACTGTCCGCTGCAGGTATTGATTGAGCCGCAGCCGGTATTTGGCTTCCCGATACGCCTGGGCAACGGTGGTGACACCATCAAGGGTAATCTGGGTGATGTTCGGCTCGGTCGTATTGTCATAGTCGTCGGCGTAAGCTGTGATCACTTCCTTTTGATAGGCTTTGTCTTTGTTGACAAACGTCGCTTCTATCGCGTTGGCCCGGTCCTTCAGGCCCACAAAAGTTTCCTGGAATTTATCGGTGAGAATATTGCCCACTGTAAATAGCTGCACCGGTTCGCCGGGAGCATCACAGACACAGCCGTACCGGGTTCCCCGCATGATTACCTTGCCGCGACCGACACTCTCCGGCTTTTGCAGCGAGGTCCATAGATCGGTAGCCGTATTAAAGATATAGTTAAAGGTCAGGTTCTGGCTGTCGCAAAATGCCGCCCAGCGGGCAAAATCCTGATAGACGGCCCGGGTAGCCGGCGTACCCTTAACACTAAACTCCGGATAGCCGGTATGAATGTTTTTAATTTGTCGGCAGCGGTGGATCATGTCATAGGCCGCCCAGGCCGGATTAGTAGCCGGCTTTTGTTCGTACTGGCCGGAATCGGCATTCCATACCCATACCATGCTTCTGGTTTGCAGCCAGGTTATGCTTGGCATGCCCCCGCTCAACTGGTTGGTGGCCAGGGCCTTGATGCCGACAAGTACCTTGCCCGGACGGGCAAAGTCGTCATAAATAATATTTGACATCTGGGTCCAGAACACGCGGGTCGAGTAGCGGTTACTAGTCCCGCTCTTGGCAATGCATTTAACTCGCACCTCATATTGGTCAGACGGGAGATTATCGACACGATAGGTGCGGAAGAAAGAAGTATTCTTTGTGGCTTCAATTTGCAAGTTGATATTTGGAGTTACATGGATTGTAAAGGTATCGCCAAGCTCAAATCCCGAACTGTTCTCACCCCTGTACTCCGTAATATTAAAGACTATTAGCCCGTTATTGTAGTTTTTAAAATTATGGGCATTGAGTTTTACACCGGATACAGACCCGGATACACTAAAACTGTCATGGCCAACATAGGTAATAGTCCATGTTTCTGTCGGCGCATCGGAGCTTACTGATATCATTTTTAAATTCCCGCTAAAGTTCCCAGTTACTGTCCACGACATTCCGTCAGTTAAATTGCGCCAATTACCTTCCCCAACCTTACGGTATTGCGTTTGCAGGGTGACCGCTGCATTTCCCAGGCCACCGCTGTCCTTGGCGTAGTATAAGCCGTAAGGAAACTCAAGTGTTACTTCTAGGCCTTCCAATGCATTCCCCGCGGTTTGCTGTGTGACCCAGGTGTCGTCGCCGTTGATTTCGTAAGCCAAAGCCTGATCAATATAGGTGTCGTTGAAATTGGCGATGGCCGTCTGGTCATTGTCACCCAGCCGGGTTTCGATAATAATGTCTTTGTAGTAGGAAATGGGGTTGTCATTGATCCGGATGTCGCTGATACTGTCAATCAGTCCTTCGCCTCCGCACAGCAGGAGATTGAGGTATTGATTATCGCCATCACTGGACACATGCTGGGCGAGTACCTGTCCGGCTGTCCGCATGGTACCGTAGGTTACGGCCAAGGCATTGCCCTGGTCGGTCAGCGGCTGGGCATTGCTCCAGTTGTAGGACGGGTTGATTTCGTACCGGTCAGCCTTAGCCGCCGGGAACCAGTGATTGATGAGGGTGCCGCCGATCGCGCTAACAGCGCCAGCGGCCATTTTTGCCCAGAATTTTCCTCCCAATGATGCTGAAAAATCGCCAACAGCAATACTCAGGGCAATGGAAGCTATAGCCCTAAACCAGGCCCTGCCACTTTTGCCTACAACCGGGCAGACGGCGAGCCAATCCTCATCATTGACATGCTGCTCTTTGTCATTGTCAACGACATTGCCGCCAATGCTGACAACGTATTCATCCAGCCCCATGATGTAGGGCTGAATATATTCATAGGCTGTTTTGCCGGGAATGGGTTCGCAGGTATGAATTTCCTTATCGGTATGGTTGAAGGGGTTTTTCAATACAGTGATTGTAATCATTGTCTCACCTCCGGTACATAGAAGCCTTCAATGCGTTTTGCCCAGGCCGGACTGTCGACACGGTCGATGTTTACGCCAATCCCCTTGCGGGTGTGGATAAACCGGCCCTGGCCGATATATACCCCCGTATGGTCACAGTAGACGGTAAACCGGATTACGACAAGCGCCGGTACCGGGATTTCCTGTTCACACCGGCGCCAGCCTGCCCGCTGCTCTTCCACTTCGCTATGAATCCGGCTGGCATCTTCACACGATATTTTGTAGTCAGGCAGGTTGATCCCATAGCGCAGGAAGACTTCCGTGGACAGTCCCCAGCAATCGAGCCCGACGGCAGGATCACGCCCGCCGTCGATAAAGGGCAGGCCAATTAAGTCATTAAGTTGTTTATTCATACTCCCCCCAAATAAAAAATCGCCCTGCGGCGATTACGTTACCCAACCTTCTCTTTAGTTCCATACAGTTCGAAGCTTACGCGTACAGCCCGCCTTCCGGTATGCTGGGCTCGCCCCCGTAGCGTACCGAATTACCCCGGTCACGACAGGACTGCAGCGTGCCGTCGCACGGCGGCAAGGTGCCAGCATACCCGCACTCAATTCCCTTATATTGATCCCGCCAGGCGCAAAAGCTCTTCAATACCCGCCGAAACGGGAACCGGAGCTGCGTGGAGATGTCAGAGCCCAGATAAAAGGTAACCCATTGGCTGTCACAGGTGGTTGACTGGACGGTAAAGATTTCTTCCAACTCGGGCAAGGCATTGTCAAGATGCTGGGAATGTATTACCCGCAGCGTTACGGTAGTACCGGTCAGACCGTTGTTTTTTTCCACATAGGCCTGGACAATCTGCGTGATATTGGAGACCTGCAGCGGTATTGCCTGGGGTTTGCCTTTGTTGTCTTCGGTGATTTCACCGAGCTTAAAGTTAAAGGCGGTCCAGGTATGGCCATTCCATTCGATATCTTCATTATTGCGGATCAGTCGCAAGGGTTCTCCAGAATCGGGAATAGCGACTTCTACGAGCAGCAGCCACACGCCGTCACCGGCAAGCTGGCTTTTTTCCAGCATGCCGGCCACTGAAAGATTCAGCATGTTACACCTCCTGGATTGTCAGGGTACCGGAATAGTATCCCGGCGCCGACAAGTCGAAACTAAGGTCCTCGCTAGTAAAGCGGACGGAAAACAGCTTCCCTGAATATGGATCATTGGAAACTGTCGGGTAATACCAGTCAAAGGCCCTACTGCCGCCGCAAACTGTGTTGCGGTAAAACTCACGCAAGGTTGCGAAATCGGCGGCAGGCAAAGCCGTCCATTTCAGGACAAAGCTCTGGGGTACCCGGGTAAATCTAGCCCGGGAAACCACCAGCCCATTTTCCATTTCTGATTGCAGCGAAGGGTCTTTGATCTTGGTGGTGAAGGGGTATACCGGTTGTTGGATATTGGGGAATTGAGCCATGTTTTTTACCTCCTATAATATAGCTTTTTGAATTTCACATTCGTGGCGTAAGTAGCGGGATGAACCCAGAACATAGCGTTCCACGATTACTACCAGCGGAAGATTCAGGAAGTTAAGACCAAGAAGCAGGCGTTAGTCTGAGTGATGCGCCGGCTGATCAACATCCTCTACAAGATGATGAAGCACTGAACGTCCTACGTTATGCCGGACCTGCCAGAGAAAGAAGGCCGGGTGATGGAAATGGCAGCCTCTGCGAAATGCTGCCATCGTTTGGTTATTTGTGTTGTCGTCTGGGAAGGTCAGGATCGTCACTTGACGCTCCGGGCAATACTGATGCTTTGCTAGGCCAGTGAGGGTGACTGACTGCAGAGTCGAAATGATGCAGTCAGATTTTTTACGTTTGGATGAAACAATGTGATTAGTGATGTCGTAACTTACTGCATCTTATTGAAATTTTTTAGTCAGATTGTAAGCCAGTGCTCTTCAACTCCTCTCACAGACTTGAATACTCTTAAAGCCAACTCTAAACGCCAGCATTTCCGAAACAAAATCCAAGAATTTCATTTCAGTAGACTTCGAGTAGACTTCAGCGGTTGTTCCATCCTGAAAATCAAGTACTAACTTTGCTGGTTCTGAGTCAGACACTACACCCAATACCTTCCGTTCTGCCACTCCTAACTCTTTGATAGCAATACTATGGATGCTCCCGAAATCATCGTTGGGATCTGTTTTTAAATTACTACTGTTTACACTTCTATAGTATTGAACCCCATCGAAAATCATCTCAAGCTCTACAAACTTTTGTTCAAATAAATTCACCTGATGGCATCTTGGGTGATCTATACTCATTCTAGCATCTATATAAAGAGTCAATTTGCATTCAGTTATCCTATAGTCTATTGATAGTAGGTAACTTTCCTCGAAGGAATACCAGTTTAAATTCATATTATTTCTCCTTTACTCTATATCAAAATCTATTGGTGTGTGGTTATCCGAACTTTTCCGGGTTACAGGATTCCCCATCGGATCTATCCTCTGACCTGAAGCATCTTTTATCTCTACATGAGGGTTTTCACTCCCAGGGGCTCTAGAGCTACCTTGCTTAATTGTAATCCGTTCGACCCCACTTTTATCCACCCACTTCTCAGGTCCAGTTTCAGTTTTCAACTTTGTCCATCCCTGTGATTGAGCGTATTCTCTTAATTCAGAAGCCTTCATTATTTCTGATGTCTCTCGTCCAAAAATGTTTTTAGCTTTACTCGACACCTGACTCAGCCTCATTCCCACAACCTCAGCATTACTTCCTGCCACAGGAGTACCGAAAATCATGGTGAATTTTGCAGATAAATTATCTGCATAAGCTTGATGGATGTCTTGCTGTTGATAGAAACTGTATAAATCATCAGGATGAGGATCGCCTGCAGCGTTTACCCTCCATAATATTCCGTTTGGATTATACGCTAATGTATATCCATTTCGGATATCTTGGTGATTAAGTGTTGCATGAATAAACGCAGGATTTTGAGGACCTAATATATACTCAAATATACGCTCAGATATACTCTTAACTTTGATTCCGAATGTATCATTCCATGTAAATCTGGGTGCTGTGACTTCCAATGCGGGCAAGGGAAAGTCGGGTACTTCATCTATATTACTTTCATCACTCATTTGTTCAACTCCTCCCTGCACAATCCTCCTATCGCACCAAAGTCCTTTCCATATGGTTTTAGGTAACCATATAGAAAGGACTCTTTTGGGGTGATATTTTATAAAATTCTAGGCTTTAGAAGAATTCTTCCTATACTGTCGCATATGAGGCATAACCATTGACCAAAGTTGCAACAATAGCACTACCGCCGGCTCCGCTATCGTAAAATGCCTTAAAGGGCAGATTGATATAGATCCCTTTTTCGCTTTCGATACCGGGTGAGGTTTGCTGAAAAATGACCTCTTCCATAAAAAACTGCAGGCTGTGGGTGCCGCTGGTGAACTTGAACTTCAATGAGGATTTCGTGTTATTAACCGCCTTATTCAGTAGCACCGTATCGGCGAAAAACGCCTTGATACTGCCGGACACCTGGAGGATACCTTCAGGCAAGTCGGTTCGACAACCATTGCCACCAATGGTATAGGTATTGCCGTCCAGACCGAAATCAGCGTTCAGGCTTGCCTCGGTCACAATCGCCAGTTGCGCTCCTGCTTCCTCAATCGTTCCTTGAAAGTTACTAAATTTCAGGAGCGGGAGTGCGGTCAGGGGGGACGCAAAGGACGTTGCGCCAACGGTACGTTTGGCGCCAAGAATGTCAATATTGGCAGTTAATTCGGTATCACCGCCATAGGTAAAGGAGAATTTGTTGACTTTGCAGCCGTTAAACTTTTCATAGGCTGGAATATCCGGATATTGCTGTTCCAGCACCAGCGAGGGCTGGCTCTTAGTTACTCTAAATACATGGGTGTAAGGATCACCGGAGCCGGTCGTGGCCGGATTGCCAAACATGGCCCTCAGCCAGAAACCAATACCGGTTTGA
>NZ_DATMXX010000411.1:0-34341 GCF_035561255.1 Sporomusa sp.
TTATCAAAAAGCCTTTGTGTTTTTTAGATTTCTAATCTTTTTACCGGTGTGCCTCCCTCGATATGTTTCTCCATAATTTCTTCGACATCATCCGGGGATACAGATCCGTACCAGACATTATCAGGATAGACCACAACAACAGGCCCTTTTTCACAAATACCGAAACACCCGGTATTTGTTACAAATACCTCACCGCCTAATTCCCTTTCCTCGATTTCCTCCATGAACTTCATGACAATCTCGACACCGTTTTTCGTATGGCAATGACCTTTTTGCTGGCCATTAGGCCGGGAGCTGGTACAGACAAAGATATGACTTTTAGGTTTGTTCATAATGATCCCCCTTTTAATAAAAATAAGTCGCTTCCCATTCTTGATGGAAAGCGACCTCTGCGTCACAACATAAATATGTTATTATTTTCATTATAAGTAAAGTGATACATACTGTCAAGAGGATGCTTTTTTACCCCGCGCCTGCTGTCCCTTAAACAGGCTGACAAGCCGCTCCTCAGCCCTGACAAACAGATTGGTTTTAGCCAGTGAGAATACTGCCAAGGCCAGCCAGATCAAACTGAAGGCCACAAGATGCACGCTTGTAAAAGGCTCATGGTATAACAGCACCCCTAATGCCAGTGCAATTGTGGGCGACATATATTGAATAAAACCCAGGAGGCTGAGCGACAGGCGGTTGGCACCATTAGCAAACAATAACAACGGAATAGCGGTGACTACACCGGCCCCCATCAGGAGACCTGCAGTAGGCAAAGAGGTAAGATTAAAGGCCCCCCCGCCTTGTCCGGCCAAATACAGTAAATATAGCAGAGCGACAGGGGTTACAATCAGTGTTTCCAGTGTGGTGGCGGTTATAGCGCCAATACCCAGTATTTTTTTACACATACCATAGAAAGAAAAAGACATCGCCAGGGATAACGACACCCAGGGAATTGTTCCATAGCTTATCGCCATCGCACCAACACCAACAGCAGCAAGCCCAAAAGAGACACTCTGCCACAAAGATAAGCCTTCCTTGAGTACAATGATACCTAAAAGGACATTTACCAGGGGATTAATGTAATAACCCAGACTTGTTTCAACAACCCGGTTCTCATTAACTGCCCAGATATAGATCAACCAGTTGACACTTATCAGTAAGGAGGCGATGAGCAGACCAAACCGTTTTTTAGGATTGCGGGCAATGTCTATTGTTTCGTTTATAAAACTACGCAAACTACGCGTTGCTGTCAAAATGGCAAACATAAATATACATGACCAGATAATGCGATGTGCCAATATCTCATAGGCTGGAACATGAGCCAGCTGCTTCCAGTAAACCGGCAATACGCCCCATAGTAAATAGGCCCCGGCTGCAGACAACACCCCGATGAGCTGTTCATTGCTTTGATTTAACTTTTCTTTCAATTACTCCCCCGCCTTTAGATCCGTCAGGCTGATAAACTTCCGGCACCAACAGGTAGTTACCACCTACCGCTGATTATCACTGACTACCGTTCTTCGCCGCCAAAATACAAGCGGATCATGCTCAATATCCTGAGCCCGTTTCCCCATAATGCTAAATGCCCATTGGATAGATGGTCCCAGGGTAAGAGCAACAATTATTGTACCAATTCCAATAGGCCCGCCAAGGCTATAGCCAATTGCGGCAACAGCTGATTCTAGTATTGTTCTTACTTTCCAGACCGGCCAGCCGGTTTTTTGGATAGCCCCAACCATAAAACTGTCACGGGGCCCGGCGCCAAATGCTGCCGTCAGATAAAAATAACTGGCCCAGCCGATTATCCAGACACCGGCAAGCAGCATCACTAATTGGAAAAACCATTGCTGCGGTCCGGGAATCCAACCACTGGCCATGATTATATCAATGAAAAAGCCAATAAAATACATGTTGGCAACACTGCCCCAACCTGGTTTAACTCCTAATATCCAGCTTAAAAGAATCACCAGGATACCGGTCATTTGGGAAACTTCCCCCATAGTAACCGGCAGATAGTTGATCAACCCCAGATGCAAAACATCCCAGGGTGCTGTTCCCAGATTACTTTTTACTGTTAAAACAATTCCCAGTGCAAATAAAAACAAGCCCCAGAATAAAAAGATGATTCTTTTTATCATCTTTCTCATCATCTCCTCTAACACAAACCAAATATCGATATCCATTAATCATATCACAAACTCAAAAAGCTTCACAAGCGTAATTTATAATTTATTCTCAGGCAATTAGATTCTAAAAAAAACACAATAACTTCTATAAAAACACAATAACACATGTAAGAAATTTCAGATTATGATTAAGCTAATGGTAACATTTTGTATACAGGGAGGCCGATTATGAAACCCTTTATGGATGAAAATTTCTTGTTAACCAATAAAACAGCAGAAACCCTTTATCATAATTACGCCAAAGATATGCCGATTTTTGACTATCACTGCCATTTAAACCCCAAAGAGATTGCTGAAAATAAAAAATACAGAAATATCACCGAGGTCTGGCTGGGCGGCGATCATTACAAATGGCGGGCCCTGCGCAGCAACGGGGTGGATGAGCATTACATAACAGGCGATGCCCCTGATAAGGAGAAGTTTCTGAAATGGGCTGAAACCCTGCCCCAGTGTCTTGGTAATCCCCTGTTCCACTGGACTCACCTTGAATTAAAAGCCTATTTTGGCATTGATAAGGTGCTTAGCCCGGCAACCGCTGAAGAAATCTGGGAAAAATGCAATGCCCTGCTGCAGCAGGATGAATTTAGCGCCCGCGGTCTGATAGAGAGATCAAATGTTAAGGCTATTTGTACGACTGATGACCCGGTAGATTCCCTGGAGCATCATATTGCGCTGGCTAAGGATAAATCGTTTGCGGTAAAAGTACTGCCGGCGTTCCGTCCTGACAAAAGCTTCAATATTGAAAAAGCCGGTTTTACTGAATGGGTTGCCAAATTGGGTCAGGTCACCGGCCATAAAATTAAGGATCTGGAGGCACTAAAAACTGCGTTAGGGCAGCGTGTGGACTTCTTCCACCAGGTGGGCTGCCGGATTTCCGACCATGGCTTAGATCCAATACTTTTTGCAGCCGGAACTGAGGAACAGGCTGATCAAATTTTCAAAAAAGCGCTTGCTGGGCAAGTTCTTGCTGATAACGAGATTGCTTTATATAAAACCACGATCCTGCTGTTCCTGGGCAGACAGTATGCCCGTCTGAACTGGACTATGCAACTACATCTGGGTACAATCAGGAATAATAACTCCCGCATGCTAAAATGCCTCGGTCCTGACACCGGTTTCGATGCAGTTGGCGACTTCACCATTGCTGATGCATTGGCCAAATTCCTTGATGCACTCGAAAGTACAGCTGAGCTGCCAAAAACGATTCTCTATTGCTTAAATCCCCGCGACAATGATGTTTTGGCCACGATTACCGGTTGTTTCCAGGGTGGCGGTATTCCCGGCAAGATGCAGTTTGGCTCAGGTTGGTGGTTTAATGACCAGAAAGACGGCATGATCCGGCAAATGGTAACCTTGGCTAACCTGGGGCTATTAAGCCGGTTTGTCGGTATGCTGACCGATTCACGCAGCTTCCTCTCCTATACCCGTCACGAATATTTCCGCCGGATTCTTTGCAACCTCATCGGTGAATGGGTTGAAGCAGGTGAATTCCCTAATGACACTGAACTACTCGGTTCCATCGTGCAAAATATCTGCTTTAATAACGCCAAAAACTACTTTGGTATTGAGATATAATTCTACCAATCCCCTTCTTTGATAGAAAAAAGGACTGAACTCACCCCCTTGAGTTCAGTCCTTTTTACTATTAAGTTACATTTAAACTGCTTTTTGATGTTTTCTTGGCAAAAGACAATATCACACCTAATGCAATCGACAGTAATGCGGCCATCAGCACGCGATATTCAGGCGGTAATAAGAAGGTTATGGTGTGAGCGGGTATCCAAAACAACGGAATTGTTTTGATAATAACAAATCCAATAAAGTTATGCCAATTTATCTGAGTGACTACTGCCTGCAGGGTAACCTGGCCCAGCTTGCCTGGCGTGCCTTGCGCAAGGTCAATATATGTATCGGTAATGCGATGAAATGCCATCATGGTTGGGGCAAAAACGAGATTCATAGCAGCACTGGTAAATAATGCCGGCAACACCTGCGCAACTACACCAGCACCCCTAGGCAAAAGCCCCTTATTAATGGCGACCATTGTACCACTGGCAAAAATCTCAAAAACCAGAACAAAACTAGTCCCCAGCAGGCCCCAGATGAAAGCACGGTAAGGCAGGCCAAAGGGCTGCCGCCATTTGCCGGTGATGATCCGCAGGGTTAAGAGTTCCCCCATGGTGGCCAGAATAGCCACTTTTACAAAACCCATGATGTAAGGGTACCCTTTGGTCAAACGCACAAACAGTTCATGAGTTGCCGGATAAAGCAGCAAAAAAGCAATCAATAACAACCCTGCGAGCCAGGTGAAATCCCCTTTACGCACTTTAGCCACCTTATCTATTCATGCCCCTGTTAATTGCAGCAACGTTTAGCTCATACAACTCAGGCTTCTTCTTGCCAATAACCTCATCCATGGCCTTTTTCACACTTTCCATGTTAACAAGCGATAGTGAAGGCAGCAAAGCCCCCAGACACACCATATTAGCCAGGCTGGAGTTGCCAATCTCATTAGCCAGTTCAGTAGCTTCAATAGCAATAATATTGATATCGTCCCGTTTTGGGTTTAATTTTACAATTGAACTGTTTACCACCAGGGTTCCGCCAGGTTTAATCCGCCCCAGAAATCTGTCATAAGACGGCTGATTCAATACAATCCCGGCATCGGCCTGGCTGATTACCGGTGAGTGGATTTCCTCATCAGCGACAAGTACCGAGCAATTGGCTGTGCCGCCACGCATTTCCGGGCCATATGAAGGAATCCAGCAGACTTCACGCCCACCCAACATGCCCGAATACGCCAAAACCTTACCAATAAACATGACTCCCTGACCACCAAAGCCAGCTAAGAGCACTTTATCCATCATAGCGCTTTAACCTCCTCCGGTACTTTTAGCTCTCCCATTTCATAGATAGGCAGCATGTTTTCCTGGAGCCAGGCAAGGCTGTCAACCGGCGACAAGCCCCAGTTGGTCGGACAGGTAGATAATATGCTGACAAATGCGAAACCCAATCCCAGTTGCTGTACCTGGAAAGCGCGTTTAAGCGCCTTCTTGGCTTGAATTATATTTTTGGGAGAATCTACCGAAACAGCCGCTACATACACTGCGCCATTCAGAGTGGCAATTGTTTTAGGAAGGTCAATGGGCGCACCAACTAAGCTTGCATCACGGCCATACGGACTTGTTGTCGTTACCTGACCGGTTAAAGTCGTAGGCGCCATTTGTCCGCCGGTCATGCCAAATACAGCATTATTAACCATGATTGAGGTAATCTTTTCGCCTCTGGCAGCCACATGAATCGCATGGGCCGTGCCGATGGCAGCAATATCGCCATCACCCTGATAGGTAAACACAAGCTTATCAGGCAGCGCCCGTTTGATGCCTGTACCTACTGCCTGCGCCCGCCCGTGGGCAGCACCGACAAAATCGCAGCTAAAAAAGTCAAGCGAAAACCCGGCACAGCCTACCGGTGCTACGCCAATAGTCTTTTCAATGATGTCCAGTTCTTCCATGACTTCGCCAATGAGACGGTGAATAATGCCATGGGTACAGCCTGGACAATAATGAAACGGCAAATCAGTCAAACCTTTGGTTTTACCAAATATCTTCTCCATAGCTACACCTCCCGTTCCACGGGGATATTAAATTCCTGAATAAGGGCCGCAAGGACCTCATCCTCATGCGGCAGCATGCCGCCTAATCGCCGGTGCAGGCTGACAGGGACACTGCACTCAAGCGCCAGTTTGACATCTTCAATCATTTGTCCGGTATTGAGCTCAACAGTAAGTACCCCTTTGACCTGCTTCTTATATGGTGCAAATGCTTTCTCCGGAAACGGCCACAGCGTTATCGGCCGGATAAGTCCCAGCTTAATGCCTTTTTTACGTGCATTTAGTACTACTGTTTTGGCGATTCTGGCGCAAGTACCATATGCGGCAATCAGGTAGTCGGCATCCCCGGTACAGAATTCTTCCCAGCGCTGCTCTTGTTCCTTGATCGCTTGATATTTTGCTTCCCAATATAGATTGTTGGTCTCCCCAATCTCATTGGTCAGCGAGTAGCTGGCAATCTTGCGCTTAGCCCGGCCCAGGCAGCCGTCAGTCACCCAGTCTTTAGCAGGCAGCTGGACATCCGGACGGTCTTTAATCTCAATGGGTTCCATCATTTGACCCAAAAATCCATCAGCAAGGATTAGTACAGGATTCCGGTACTTGTCGGCAAGGTCAAAGGCTTCCATTGTGTAATCATACATCTCCTGGCCTTTGGATGGAGCCAGTACAATCAGGCGATAGTCGCCATGGCCGCCCCCCTTGGTACATTGGAAGTAATCGGACTGGCTGGGGCCAAGACCGCCAAGGCCGGGCCCCGTTCTGTTGATGTTTACAACAACAACAGGCAGTTCAGCTGCCGCAAGATAGGATAAGCCCTCCTGCTTCAGACTATAGCCCGGGCTGGACGACGCGGTCATAACCCGGGCACCGGTACAGGCTGCGCCATAGCACATATTAATTGAGGCAATCTCATCCTCACCCTGCAGCAGGGTTCCTCCGGCTTTGGGCAAATATTTTGACAAATATTCCACAACCTCGGTTGAGGGTGTAATCGGATAGCCAAAAAACAGCTTACAGCCGGCATGTATGGCCGCTTCAGCAATGGCTTCATTCCCTTTTATTAATTTTTTATCCACTACATTCTCTCCTTTCCTTAGGACTCTTTGTACACCTCTAGCGCAATGTCAGGACACACCAAGCCGCAAAGGGCACAGCCCACACAGTTTTCTTCCTCGGCAACAACGATGGTGTAATAGCCCTTGGAATTGGCTTTATCACCTATCGCCAGCACCTTCCGCGGACACACTGCCATACAAAGACCACAGCTTTTACATTTCTCACTAAACACCTGTACTTTAGCCAAAGTATTCACCCCCCGCACCCCTGTTGTTCTTCTCAAAACATCATACGTTCTGCTGATGTAACAGAACGTCAGTAAATCCCACAATTATTATCTTAGGAGTACATTCGACACCAGGAAATATTGTCCTGCAAAACTCAGTAGGAAAACTACTTAGCAAAAAGAGCCTCCGCCATGACGGAGGCCCTACAATGAAATTTATCACCTGCCGCTTCGCTACCTCAGGTTTTCCTCCAATACCTGCTTACGGTTAAACCCTTCCAGTCGCAGGTAAAACTCAGCAGTATCAACAAACGCCTGCAGAGGGGCCATACCGACAATTTCACTGCCGATTACATGAACACCATAACGGGCAGCTTCAGATTTAACGGTCTCAAATACCCGGTGCAATGGTGTTCCATTATAATCTACCATGTTAATAGTAACTTGTGCCATATTCCGGTCCTCAATCATAACCCCCATTGCACGACAATATTTGTAGCCGCCCTTAACCTCACGAATGCAGTTAGCAATCTTCTTGGCAATATTCACATCACTTGTGCTAAGGTTAATGTTATAGGCGATTAGAAATTGACGCGCACCTACTACAACAGCACCAGCAGTGGGATGCATCTGGGCAGGGCCATAATCAGGCTGCCGTTCCGGAATTCTGATGGCTGTCTTTAGTCCTTCATATTCACCTTTGCGCACATCAGGCAATTTAACTCTGGCCGGCGTTTTAGCGGCTGCTTCATATAAGTAAACCGGAATATTGAGTTTTTCTGCAATAGCTTGTCCTAGTTCGTTGGCAAGCTGCACACACTCTTCCATAGTAACATCGCTTACCGGAATGAATGGAATTACGTCAGTAGCTCCTATCCGCGGATGTTCACCCTGATGCTGTTCCATATCAATCAATTCAGACGCCTTGGCACAGGCGTTGAAAGCTGCAAGTTTGGCAGCCTGAGGTTCGCCGACAAAAGTAACTACAGTACGGTTGTGGCTCGCGTCCGAGTTAACATTAAGCAGGGTAACACCTGCGACCTTTTTTACCGCCTCAGTAATGGCGGCAATAACCTCCGGACGTCGGCCCTCACTAAAATTCGGTACACATTCTACAAGTTTACTCATTCCAGCTTCTCCTTTAAATATATTATTTTGTAAAATAGTTGATAAACCAGACAATATTGGGTATTGCGACAATATCAATAAGAACGGCGCCACACAGCGGTACAATCAATAAGGCTTTGCGGGAAACCACACCATATCTTTCAGTTACCGCCCCCATATTAGCAATCGCGTTCGGTGTGGCACCCAGCCCATGGCCCATCATACCGGCACACATGATGGCTGCATCATAATTTCTCCCAAGCAGCGGAAACAGAAAGTAGATACAGAAGATAAACATAAAGATGGTTTGAACAGCCAAAATGATCAGCAGCGGTCCTGCCAAATTGGAAATTTCCCAAATCTTCAAGGACATCATTGCCATTGTCAGGAATATGCCCAGGCTGACGTCAGCAATCAAATCAATAGTCTTTTCATTCATCTTAAACGCAGGTCTAACGTCATTGAAATTTCTTATTAATACGGCAACAAACATTGCACCTACATATCCCGGCAGAACAAAGCCGGTAATATCTTTTATTTTAGCTGCCCCCATCGCGCCCAACACCATGGCCACCAGAATAACAGCAAGCATTGACATAACATTGTCGCTCGTAACCGTTGCATTTTTTTCTGAAGCTGTTGCCTCATCTAATGCATCAAACCTTTCCTGACTGGTTTCGATTGGCAGGTTATAACGCTCAATAAGCCATTTTGCAAGAGGCCCCCCAATTAAACCACCACTAATCAACCCATATGTAGCTGCAGCCACTGCAACCACAAACGCCCCCTGAACACCCAGTTGCTCTGCCGTAGGACCGAAGGCCGAGGCTGCCCCCATACCGCCTTCAAGCGAAACTGCGCCAGCCATTACCCCCAATACCGGATGAATACCGGTTAGTATAGCAGTTCCGGCTCCAACAACATTCTGCATAATTGCTAAAACCCAACAGCCGACAAGATATACAATAAGCGATCTGCCACCCTTTTTAATAAGTCCAAAGCTGCCACCTAAACCCACTGTAGTAAAAAATGCAATCATAAAGGGCATCTGCAAGGTAGTATCCATTTTAAAAGTAAGCATATTGGTTTCTTTAAGCATCCAGGCCAGAATAGAAAAAGTAAAACCGCCGATAACCGCTGAAGGAATGCAAAAACGGGCGATAACCGGAAAAACGCGCCGTATCCAGGCACCAAACATTAAGAGTAATACGGCAATAGCCACTGTAGCGACAATATCCAGTTTCATAACCATAACCTGATTAATTAGTTCAAAACTCACATTTTCCCCTCCTACTATTTAATTGGTAATCTAGTTTCGATTAGAACAACTTAGTAATCCCCCCTATAAGCTAAGCCCTTATCTATTTACTCATGGTTATCGCAAGTACTGTGCCAGATTCTAATTTCAAAAAAACCCAAGAAATCAGGCTCTAGCGATTATAGCAAAAAAAAATTACTGCAAATTTTTCAGGAAAAATTTGCAGTAATGTAAAAATTGCACTCAGCGCAATTCATATTCTTTGATTTTATACCATAGTTTACGTTCACTAATCTTAAGTGTATGAGCTGTTTTAGCTTTGTCGCCGCGATAATGCTGAAGTGTTTTAATAATAACTTTGCGCTCGATCAAATCTAAGTCCTCACCCACGTAGACAGGGATTAGCAGCAGCATATCTGTCTGATTCTGATCATCAATCTTTGCGGCTTGTACTTCAACCGGCAAATTATCTGCTCGTAACACACCATCATCAGCAAACACCATCGCCCTCTCGATGATATTCTCCAACTCTCTGATATTGCCTTTAAACTCATATCGCCTCAGGCCATCAAGGAATTCAGGATCAATATTCTTAATCTGCTTGGCCATTTTTCTATTGTATTTAGCAACAAAATATTCGGCTAGGAGCGGAATGTCTTCACGACGCTGCCGCAGCGGCGGCAAATTAATATTTACTACATTGAGACGGAAATATAGATCCTCCCGAAACTTCCCCTCTGCAACCATCTTTCTTAAATCACGGTTGGTGGCACAAATGATCCGTACAGTAATCTTTTTTCTGCACCCCGAACCTATAGGTGTTATCTCTTTTTCCTGAACAACACGCAGCAGCTTGGCCTGCAATTTAATATCCATCTCACCAATCTCATCAAGAAACAGCGTCCCCTTATCAGCCAACTCAAAAATCCCTTTTTTTCGCTGAACAGCCCCAGTAAATGCACCCTTTTCATGGCCAAAGAGTTCGCTTTCCAGCAATTCGGCGGGGATAGCGGCGCAATTAATCACCTCAAAAGGTTCCTGTTTGCGGACACTTAAATAATGCAGGGCTTTAGCAACAAGCTCTTTGCCTGTACCGCTTTCCCCCTGTATAAGGACATTGAAGTCACCGTCTTTAACCCGGTCAATATCATGCATGATTTGACGCATCGCGGCCGAGATGCCAATCATGCCGGCAAGCTCATGTCGCTCAGTCAGTTTGCCGTTTAAATATTCGACTTTGGATCTCATGCCAATATACTCTATGGCATTAGTCAGCAGCATGTCCAGCTCGTCCATGTTTATCGGCTTGGTCAGATAATAAAATGCCCCTGCTTTGATGGCTGCCACTGATGATTTTATACTGCCGTAGGCTGTCATAATAATAACAATCAGGTTATTGTCAAATTCTTTAATCTGTCTAAGTACGTCCATGCCGTCAGCATTGCCCAATTTCAAGTCTAGCAGCACTATATTAAATTCCTGTTTGGCAAGGATAGTCATTACCTCAGCGGCCGAACCGGCTGTTGCTACCATATATTTATCTTCCAGGGCAAAAGCCAGCGAGGTGCAGATCGCCAATTCATCATCAACAATAAGTATCTTATGCATCTTGTTTCTCCTCTGAGCTGAACTTCAAAGTAACAGTAGTATTTAATCCAGCTTGGCTTTCAATAATGATATCAACGCCATTTTGCTTTGCCAGCTGATAACTAACAAATAATCCGAGACCTGTCCCCCCTGTCTTAGTGGAAAAGAAGGGCTCAAATAGGAATTTCAGGTTATCCGGTGCAATCCCGGCGCCATTATCTGAAATAATCATGCATGGGTGGCCGTCTCTCAATTCGCTGGAAATAACGAGCGAGGGATTAACTCGGCCAGCCAGTGCCTGGAGGGAGTTTAATAAAATATTGATCATTACCTGCTTCATTTGCTGAATATCGACATATACCAATAGTTCTTCTCTAACACTCATCTGTAAATCAATACCTTGTTTAGCTATATTGTCGGCGAAGAATACCATACTATTGTCGATAAGCCGTTTAAGCGGAGCATGTTCCCGCTCTACCCGCCGCGGACTGGCATAGGCCAATAAGTCATTCACAATATTATTAAGCCGTTCAATCTCCTGTGGCACAAAATGACTTATCTTCTCCCTGAACATGGGGTTATCGTACTTTGCCGGCAGTAATTCGATAAATGTTTTTATTGAAGTCAGAGGTGTACGAATTTCATGGGCTAAACAGGCAACAAGCTTACCTAATGCCTCCAATTTATCCTTGCGCTGCAGTTCTTCGTTAATTTTCTCAATTTCCCTGGCGCGTTTTTTAACCTCCCTCTGCAAGTAAAGATTAACCTGCAGGATGGCTACCCCCAGAATAACTAAAATTACGACAATACCTACGGCAATGCCAAAATTGCGTTTATAATACTGAGCAGGATAATCAATCGGCTCACCAAACCATTTAGCATATATCTTGTCATAGGTACCATTTTGCTTGATGTCTTTTAACCCTTTATTGAATACGTCAAGTATTGGATTGCCATTCCTTACAGCGACACAGTAACCTTCAGAATCGATAGCACCGCCTACAATTTTTATATACTCATGTTTTTTAGTACGTTGCAGAATATATTGTCCTGTCAGATTATTACCAAGGGCAGCTTCCACTTTTCCGCTGAGCAATAGAGCTATAGCTTCTTCCTGATTGGCAGTAAGCACTAACTCTACAGGTTGATCCTTGAGACGGTAATGCCCTATCGCATCTTTCTGTACGGCCACTTTATGACCTGCCAAATCATTAATCGACGCAATTGCCTGCATATCTTTTAATACAAATATGGCCAGTGAGTTTATCATATACGCTTCCGAGAAGTCATATAACTTTTCCCTTTCGCTGTTATACTTCATTCCGCCCACTGCGTGAACCTCGCCGCGATCAAGTGCTTTAATCGCATCCGCCCATGGCATCGGCCGGAATTGGATTTCATAACCGGTGCTTAGAGCAACTGCTTTCAACAAATCAACATTAAACCCCCGGTAGACTTTTGCACCATCAATAACATCAACAAATTCATAGGGGGGAAAGTTCTCGTCGCCTGCAACTACCAAAATCCGGTGCTCTAAATGATCTTCTGCAACCAGAGGTTGAACTGCCAGGAACATTAAACACCCCAGCATCAAGGCTGTCAAGCATACTCTGTAAATCATAGGCCCTCCTGCCAACAAATCAAGATACCGACTGTATTTTCGACACCCATGGCATCAAGCCCTGCACTTATTGTATCGGTAACGAAACTGAATTCATTACTGCAAAAAGAAGATGCACCTCTGTCACCTGATGACTGGAAGTGCATCTTTTTTGTTAATTATTCTGGCGCGCGGTAAGCATGGCCATAATCTTATCCGGAGTGACCGGTAATACGGTAAGATTAGCATCAAGAGCATGGTTGATTGCATTCACGGCAGCTGCAGTGCTGGGAATTGTCGCGATCTCACCAATACTTTTAGCCCCATAAGGCCCATAATCTTCGCCCTCTTCAATTAAGATAACCCTGACAGGCGGCATATCCGGTATATTTACAAGCGAATATTTGCTAAAGCTGCTGCCGCGAGCGATTCCTGACTTGTCATCATAAGCAAGGTCTTCCGCAATTGCCATCCCTAATCCCATCTGAACACCACCATGGATCTGCCCTTCAACAAAACCTCTGTTAATCGCCTGACCAATATCATGTACGGCCACAACATCAAGAACCTTAACAAAACCAGTATAGGTATCGACTGCCACTTCGATGAAATTTACAGCGTAAGAACCTGGATTGGCTGGTGATTGATAGGTAACGGTACGAATCAGTTCGACCTGGTTTTTTTGTTGAATCACAGCCGCCATTTGTCCATAACTCATTTTTCTGTCAGGCTCGCGATTATTCCACACCGTGCCTGCCACTAGTACTATGTCTTCCATACCGCATTGAAAAACCTTAGCAGTCTGGCTGATAAACATGCTGCGCAGCTCCTCGGCAGCTTGCATAGCGTTTGCGCCACAAACATGAATAACCCGGCTGGCCTGACAACCGATATCATACGGGCTGACATCAGTATCAGCCTCAGGCGCTTCGATCATATCAAGCGGGATATCCAGAACCTCGGCCACAATCTGCTTCATGGCGGTTACCGTACCATTTCCCAGATCGTGCAAGCCCGCATTCAGCATAACGCTGCCGTCTTCCAGCATGCGAATCGTCATCGTACCAAATTCCTGATAGGCACCGTAGTAACCGTTTCCATGGGTAGCGCAGGCCACCCCAACCCCTGTGTGCCATCGCCCGGTACGCTTAGGCTGATTCCATTTTGAACTCCAGTCAAAAGCTGCCGCGCCTTTAAGCATGCAATCGATAATCCGGGCGTTGCCCAGATTGGGCCCACCGGCCGGATCGGCATCGTAGGGATGAACTAAATTTTTTAGACGAAATTCTACTGGATCCATCTTTAAGTGCCGCGCCGCGTTATCGAGATTGATTTCTGCAATTGTTTGTACCTGCGGCGACCCGTATCCCCGTGCTGCGCCGGCTATTGCCGTATTGGTATGCACAGCGATGGCTTGATAGTGCTGGTCGGGAATCCGGTATAGCCTGAACAGCTTTTTAGCCATAGCATAACAAATGACGCGGCCGTTTGAGGTATAAGCCCCAGTATCGACAATGTGTTTCATATCCCGGGCCAGGATCTTTCCCGCCGGGCTTACCACCGTTTTTACATAACCAATCGTCTTTGTCCTCGTCCTGGTGGCCACAATACTGGCCCAGCGATCAAACTCTATTTGTACCGGCCTGTTCAAGTCCTGGGCAAAATAGGCGCAGTAGGGTTCAAGGATTATCTCTTGTTTTCCCCCAAAAGATCCGCCGCTGGGGGTTTTGATAACCCGTACCTTGTGATACGGCAGTCCTAATACCTTGGCTACGATGAGACGAACCGAGTATACAATCTGACAGGGACTGTGTACGGTGATTCGCCCCCGATGGTCGGTCGCCGCAATACATACATGGGTCTCCATCGCAGCATGGTGAATCTTGGGTGTTTCCACCCGGTCTTCAATGACTACCCCCTCACCTTTTGCCAAAACTGCGGCGGCATCGCCGTAGCCGGCTTCCATCGTGAAAAACGGATTACCGCTGTCATGGATCGCCAGGTGTCTGCTGAGCGCTGCTTCCGGATCAATAATTACCGGCAGCAAGTCGTACTCTGCCCTGATCAGTCCGGCGGCAATTATAGCAATTTCCTTACTCTCTGCCACCACCGCTGCGATAGTATCACCAATATAGCGTATTACCTCAGGAAAGAGTTCCTGATCTTCAATAGCATTCTGCCCGGCAAACCACATTTGCGAGTTAAATTTTGTTTTAGGAGCATTATCACGCGTATATATTTTTATAACGCCAGGCACAGCCATGGCCTCAGAAATGTCAATGTTTTTAATCCGGCCGTGCGGGACTTGGCTAAATACCAATTGGGCATAAAGCATCCCCTCTAACACCATGTCGCCGGTATACTTAATGCACCCGCTTGCTTTAGCCGCTCCATCCTCGATGGGTATTGACCTGCCAACATATTTAAACTCACGTGCAGGCTTAGCGTCCATCCGGTTCCCTCCTGACAATATATAGTAAATTACCCTTCGCAAGCGTCAAACAATATTCCGGCCAAATCATAGGCCAAACCTCTCACTGCTGCCTTCTTATAGGGGTGTGAAGCCCGGCCAGTTATGGCTTCATCCACAGTATCAGCCAATAGCAGCGCCAAATCGGCGGCAAAGCGTTCATCAACAAAACGCTGACAGAAAAACCCCTGCACGTTGACCGGGCAAACCGGCACCTTGCCCAGCGCCCCTAAAGCGGCCTTACCGTTAATAATCATCCGGCTTTTACAATCATAGTTGATTATGGCAGCCAAGCTGATCCTGGCAATTGTCACCTGTGACCGGCTGCCTATTTTCACAAAACCACTGCGACCCAAGACTGGGGTTGGGATGATAATCTCTGTTATTAATTCCTTATCCTGAAGCCCGGTCAAGGCTTCCTCCACTGTTAGAATCCGGGAGCCCTGCGCTCCGGTTGTACATATTCCGGCATTAAAGGCAGCAAGTACAGGCAGACTGTCACCGGCAGGTGAGGCACTCGCAATATTGCCCCCAATGGTTGCCCTGTTCCGTATTTGGACCGAACCCACCCGGCCTGCCGCCTGGGCCAGGGCGATTACTTTAGTCCGGATAACCGGGCTGGCCGCAATCGCGCTAAAGGTCGTTCCAGCGCCAATCCGAACCTCAGAACCACTATCCCTGATGTATTTTAGCTCTGCGACCTGCGACAAATCAATTACCAGCCCGGCCGCTTTACCCACATTGTTATTGATAAAATCGGTACCACCATTGATAAATACCGTTTTAGCACTGGTGTTTGTTAATTGCCGTACAACCTCATCCAAACCTGAAAAACCTATAATCTCATAGCCGGTCATTTGACTTGGCCCCCATTCACCATGTCAGCAGCAGCTTTTACTGCTTTAAGAATATTTACATAACCGGTACAGCGGCAGAGATTGCCGGCAAGAGCCTCTTTAATCTCAGTTTCTGTTGGCTTAGGATTCTTTAACAGCAAAGCTTTCGTACTCATAACCATACCGGGTGTACAGTAACCGCACTGGATAGCCCCATTCTCAGCAAATGCCTGTTGTACAGGGTCAAGTCCGCCATTTGAAGCAAGCCCTTCAATTGTCAGGATCTCCGTATTGCGGGCCTGATAGGCAAGCACCATGCAGGAATTAACAGCCTCGCCATCCATGATGACGGTACAGGCTCCACATTCGCCTTCACTACACCCTTCTTTGACACCTGTCAGTTTTAACCTCAGCCGCAGCAGGTCAACCAGCCGTTCCTGAGGTTCGACATCTAATAAAACATGACGCTTGCCATTTATGATAAGGTCAATTAGCATTTGATCACCTTCTTATTTAACACTGTCATCGTTTCGCAAAAATACACACTCATAGCTTTACAGCCGGTTGGGTCTGCCGGCATTGGAGTTTGCTACAAAGCCCGGCAATCAAATCTACTCTGATTGCCGGGTTTTGCAGCGATATTATCAAACGCTAACGTTGTTTCCGGCAGGGTTATCTTTAGCTTGCTCCTCATCACGGAGATGAGCCGGAACGTCAATCTTGTCAGCTGTCTCCGGGTAATAAGTGATATCATATTTTTTATGGTTGAATAGTATCGCAAAAACTGAGTAGCCCTGGGCGATTGCATAAAAAAGAATCGGTATCCCAGCCACAGTAGCAATCATTTTCGTTGCATCGATACCTGAGATTTTGCCGCCTGACCCAACTGTCAGAGTAATGAGCGCCATGCCCCCCATAAGCGCACCCCAAACAATCTTCATATAAGAGGGCGGTTCTGGATCATCCTTAGTGTTACCAGTGGTGTTCATAGCCGCCACAGTGGTGGTCATCGAGTCGGCCATGGTGCTAAACGAGGTAATAATAGTGCCTAACATGACCCAGCTCAGGACAGTCGATAGCGGCAAGTTCTGCAAAAAGGCAAAGAGCGAGGCTTCAAGACCGCCCTGCGGCGAAGAGATAATTGTCCAGAGACCTTTGGTCTGCCACTCAAAGAACACTGCTGAACCTCCGAAAATCCAGAACCATACCATACCGAAAATTGAGGTTGCAACAAGGTTACAGAGAATAAATTCACGGATAGTCCGGCCATAGGCCACCCGGGCAAAGAACATACCGCTCATTGGCGCATAAGCCAGCCAGATGGCCCAGTAATAAACAGTCCACCAGCGCGGCCAGTCAGACTGGTCAATCGGGCTGAGGAATAGAGATTTAGTGAAAAAGTTCTGCAAATAGTCCCCCAGGGAGGCTGTTCCCAGCTTCAGGATAAAGGCCGTCGGCCCAAAGATAAGGACAAACAGCAAGAGGCAAATAAAAATATTGGTATTGATTTTGGCCATGATGCTAATACCGCGTTTAATACCGCTAATACTTAGCGCAACGGCCGCAACTGTTGCGATGATAATAACAATAGCCCAAATATGAGGACCGGTTTCAATGCCGGCCAGTATGTGCAGGCCACTGCCAATTTGCATAGCAAGAACCCCCATAACAGCAGCCACACCGCCGACGATAGCAAACAAGCACAGATTGTCAAGCACAGTGCCGACTAGTCCAAAGGAACGTTTTTTGAAGATGGGATATAGTGTTGCGCCTTGCGTATAAGGAAGTTTCAGATTGTAATGAACCAACCCAACAGCAAGACCGGCCAGGGTATACATGGCGTACGGTGTTAGTGTCCAGTGAAGCGTAGCGGTCGACAAAGAGAAGATTGCTGCCTTTTCACTATAAGGCTCAATACCAAGAACCGTAGGCGGCGTACAAAAATGATACAATGGCTCGGCAATCCCCCAAAATAAAATACCGATTGCAATGCCGCACTTTAAGGTCAGCACAAACCAGCTCCAGGTTGTATATTCCGGTTTAGCATCAGGTCCGCCTAACCTTACATCACCATACCGGGAAAACATTAGATAAAAACAAAATAGCACGGCACACATGCCAAACAGGTCAAACAACCAGCCAAGATTCTGAATCGCGCTTTCAACCAAAGCGTTTTCCGCATTGTAGAATTGCTGGGGAATGGTAATGGCGGCAATAACGCAGGCCGCAATAATTGCGGTCATCGGGCCAAAGATTTCCCAGCGAATTTTCTTTTTTCCAGAAATCACTATTTTACCTCCTCGTTTGATCTTGCATTATCATAGCTACTCTTACCGGGTTAGTTGCAGCTCCCCCCTTCCATCTTGACAATCCTGTTGTCCGGCAGTGTTTAACTAATTACTTCATCTAGCAGGACGCCGGATTTTAGCAGTTCATACGCTTTGACAATATCGACTGTAAGATTGCGGTCTTGGGCCAGGAAAGGAATCACCTCACGGAGCTTCTTGTGGACAACGCGACCGGCGGCACCAAGCCTAAACTGTTCTTCTTGCCGCAAGTCGCAGGCCTGTGCGGCATGGATAGCCTCAATTCCGAGTATATAATAGAGATTATCAACAATCTTCCGTGTCTTTTGCACAACATAGGGGGTATTGCTGCAATGGTCTTCAATATCACCGGCAACAGCATAAAAATCCATACTTATTGGATTAGCCAGATGCCTGATTTCAGCATCAAGGGCAGTAAATGGTTTTTGAATTGTGCCAAAGGCAATGACATGCTCCGGGTCAGGCGTCAAAAATCGTGGCAGACCGGTGAAGTGCCCGCTGCTTAACTTAATGGTGCGGAAGCAGGCTGCCCGTGACAGATGACTGAGCGCTATCCCAAGCATCTCAAAGGCTACCGCCCAGTTGACCACTTCAAAATTGCCACAGGACATAATCGCGTTCTGATTCATTAAAACACAAGGATTATCATCTGAGGAGTTCATCTGAATTTCCATAAGTTCCTCAATATAATGCAGCGAGTCGCGGACAGCGCCGTGGATATGGCAGGCGCAGCGAAAACACAGTGGATCCTGCAGGGCATTGGCGATGCCTGGCAGCCACAGGTAGCTATCCTTGAGGTGCTTCCTCACATTTGCAGCGCTTTCATTCTGCCCTCTGAACCGGCGTACCCTGTTGATTTCTTCATTAAGTGGACTGACATTGCCCTTAAAAGCCTCCAGGCTAAAACTGTAGATTATATCAGCAAGATTCATTAGCTTTTTGAGTTCATATAAAACCAGTACACCCTGGCCTGCTGCCAACGCATTTGAACTGACAAGCGCCAGCCCGTCTTTTGGTCCCAAAGTAAGTGGCTCAAGGCCGGCTTTCGCCAAAGCCTCCCTGGCCGCCATTTTTTTGCCGTGATAGTAGGCGTCGCCCTCGCCAATCATCGTCAAAGCAATATGTGACAGACAGGCAATATCTGCTTCCCCGATTGAACCGCGTTCCGGTACAACCGGTGTAATATCATTATTGAGAAGGTCACGGTACATATAGGCAATCCCGGGACTCATGCCGGTATAACCCAGGAGCAGTGTATTAAGCCTTATTACCATCATGGCCCGCACCTCTGCCAGTGATGCCTCAGGGCCGACTGCCACGCAATGCGATCTGACCATATTGATGTTGAACTGATTATAGTGTTCTGTCTCAACCTTTGTATCTTTATTAGCACCAACCCCGGTGTTAAACCCATAGACAAGAACATTGCTGTTAGCAAGCTGGTAGACAAACGCTCTGGATTCCGCCACTTTTTTGTCTGCGGCCGGAGTAATGGCCACCTTCTTGCCATAAATAGCTACCTGCGCCACCGCTTCAATTGTCAGGCTGTCGCCTGTAAGGTTAACCAGATTATTACTCAAAATACTCCGTTCCTCCCTCTACATATTCCGCAGTAAAGAAGTTTGCAGGCGCCAACACACCACCTGCCTGCAAAACTTTAACGCGTTGTATATCGCTGTTATTAGCACTTTTCACTGCATGGATAATATTAGCAATAATCATGCCAATCAGCCTATTGTTAATTCCTTGTTGTTTTTCAGTAAACCCTAAGTATGCTTTTTAATTAAATACCTCTTAATAAATGTCAAACGCATCAATATTTTGCGCAATATTTTATTGCAGATAGTTCTTTACACCTATTCAATTATTAGGTAAAATAATGTTAACATTTGGCAGAATAGTGAGTTGAAACCTATGAAATCTATTGATAAGACGTTATATTTAGAGACTATTGCAAACTTCATTCAAGATGCGGTATATGTGATCAACCAGCACGGCGATGAATTATTTTTCAATAACAAGATCGAACGCTTTGAGCCTTCCCAGCGAAACCATATGCTGGAAGAACTGCGTAATGTATTTCTTACCGGCAAGCCTTTATTTGATAAATATAATAAGTATCGCACAGTAGATCATCGTGAAGTACACATGCTTTCTACCATAGTTCCGATTGAACGCGACGGTGAGATTGTAGCCGTTTGTTCAATTAATAAGAATATCACTGAAATGACCAATTTGCTTAACAAAGTATACAAGCTGCAAGAACAACTGCAAACATACTGTCACAACGGTAATCCACTGCAGAATGGCACCAGTTATAACTTTGAATGTCTAATTGGTAAAGGCCCGCAAATTACAGCGGTGATTGACAAAGCAAAAAAAGCAGCCCTTGGCGCTGCGCCTATATTATTAACAGGCGAAACTGGTACCGGAAAAGAGATTTTTGCCCAAAGCATCCACAATTACGGGCCTGCCGCTGCCCATCCGTTTGTAGCCTTAAATTGCGCAGCAATACCCGAAACCTTACTGGAAAGTATGATCTTTGGTACAACTAAAGGGGCTTTTACCGGAGCCGAAAACTCACCTGGCTTAATCGAACAGGCTGGAAAAGGCACATTGTTTTTAGATGAAATAAATAGCATGAGCCTGGTACTGCAGGCAAAGATGCTGCGGATTCTCGAGGAGAAAAAATTTCGTCGTCTTGGCAGCAGCATTGAAGAACCGGTTAGCTGCCGGATAATCAGTTCCACCAATGTCGACTGCCACACACTGCTGGCAGAAAACAAACTGCGCGAAGACTTCTACTACCGCGTGGCTGTTGTTAACCTAACTATTCCGCCTTTGCGGGCACGGCAAGAAGATATTTTGCAGCTAGCCCAATATTTTATCAGTCGTTTTAACAAAGTATATGGCAAACACATAACTAAGCTCTCGAATGAACTTGAGAATATATTCCTTCATCATAAATGGCCAGGCAATGTGCGTGAGCTATGCCATGTATTGGAGAATGCCATAAGCTTCGCAGAGAATGAAGCAATTTTGACTTCAAGCTGCCTGCCTGATTATTTTCATAAACAATATGTACTCACCAAACCCCCGGCCTTGTTAGACAATCTAAAACTCAAATCACTGCCCCAGGCACTTGATGAGGTAGAACGCAAGCTAATCATGGATGCCCTCACAACGAATAATGGTAATATTACCAAAGCAGCCCTATCGCTGGGAATACACCGTCAAAATCTTCAGGTTCGTATTAAAAAATTAAATATTACCAAAAACGTACATTTTGCCGCTGAATAGTAAACAAAATTTTAAAAGGACTGAACTCGCCTGCGAGCTCAGTCCTTTTTCTTATAAATAATTAACCAATAACCTTGCCGGCAACTGCCACAAGCTCATTATGGAGACGTTCGTCCTCCTTGATAATAAGGGCTATTTTGGCCTGAATATCGTTTTGATAAGCAGCTTCTTTAATACTGCCTAAATTGATTTTTACATTGTACAGCGCACCATGCAGGCCGGCATGAGCCATCAGCCCGGCTACCGCGGCATCACTGGCGGCGTTAGAGTTGCCAATGGCCAATACCCGCACAGCCATTGATAATACCTTTAAGCAGCATGAGGCAACATCCAGCGGCAGATTGGTGGCATAGACCATTGCCTGCTGAATGGCTTCACTGCGGGCCAGTTTCTCAGCCTCTGTTGCCTTAGGGAGTTTGTAAGCCGCCATAACTTTGTTAAAAGCCTCGGTATCGGCATCAACAGACCGGGTAAGCTCACTTGACAACTGGTCAACCTCGCCCAGGATCGCTGCAATCTCACTTTGTACTTCGGCATATTTGCTGCTGCCTACTGTCAAACGGCAAACCATTGCTGTCAGGGCACCGCCGAGCGCACCGGCCAGAGCCGAGATACTGCCGCCGCCCGGAGCCGGTGAATTCGATCCCAATTCTTCAAGAAACTCGGTAATCTTCATTTCAATCAACATGTTATCAGGCCCCTTTATTAAAGGTTTTCTTCTAATACTTGCTTACGGTCAAAACCCTCCAGGCGCAGGTAGAAATCGGCAGTGTCGATAAGTGCCTGCAATGGCACCATGCCGACAATCTCACTGCCAATAACGTTTACGCCATAACGCGCCGCTTCCGATTTAACAGTCTCAAACACCCGGTGCAGCGGTGTACCGGTATAGTCAACCATATTGATTGTTACCTGGGCCATATTCCGTTCTTCGATCATTACCCCCATAGCACGGCAGAATTTATAACCGCCTTTGGCTTCACGTATGCTGGCAGCAATTTTTTTAGCGATACTGACATCACTGGTGCTCAGGTTTATGTTATAGGCGATGAGAAATTGTCGGGCGCCAACAACTGTCGCGCCGGCAGCCGGATGCATACGGGCAGGACCGTAGTCAGGCTGACGCTCTGGGGTGGTAATTGCTGTTTTTAGCCCTTCATACTCGCCTTTGCGGACATCAGGCAGTTTAACCCGCGCCGGCGTTTTGGCTGCTGCTTCATATAAATACACCGGGATGTTAAGCTTCTCACCAATTTCCCGGCCGAGCTCATTCGCAAGCGCAACGCACTCTTCCATCGTGACCTCACTTACCGGGATAAAGGGAATAACGTCAGTGGCGCCAACGCGGGGATGTTCGCCCTGATGCTGCTCCATGTCAATAAGCTCGGCAGCTTTGGCGCAGGCGTTAAAAGCAGCCAGCTTAGCAGACTGAGGATCACCCACAAAGGTAACTACAGTACGGTTATGACTGCCGTCTGAATTGACATTAAGCAATGTAACCCCTTCAACATTCTTTACTTCATTAACAATAGCCGCAATAACCTCCGGCCGCCGTCCCTCACTAAAATTAGGTACACATTCTACAAGTTTTGCCACAATTACAACTTCCTCTCTGTCTGTATATTAACAGCTTTATTCCAAATAAGCTGCCCATGTTTAATTACCTTGTCAACAATATTCATACCGGCATGATACACCAAAAACAGATGAGATGGGTACTCCAGGATGATAACATCAGCCTGCTTACCAACCTCCAGACTGCCAACCCGCTCTGCCCGGTTTACTGCTGCCGCACCATTAATCGTCAATGCGGTTACAATCTCGGCCGGTTTCATCGCTAGCTGAATAGCCGCCAGAGACGCTACCAGCGGGATAGAATGGCTAAAGCAGCTGCCCGGATTGTAGTCTGTCGCCAGCGCTACTGCGGCCCCGCTGTCAATCATTGTCCGGGCCCGCGCATATGGCTCACGCAGGCAGAAAGCAGTCATTGGCAGCAATGTCGCTACTGTGCGTTTTTTCCCCAAGGCCGCAATGCCGGCATCAGATGCCTGCAGCAGATGATCAGCAGAACAGGCATCAAGCTCGGCAGCCAGCTCTGCCCCACCCAAAGGAACAATCTCATCAGCGTGCAGCTTTGCCTTTAGGCCCATACTTTTGGCAGCCTCCAGCAATCGTCGCGACTCTGCCAGCGAGAATACCCCCTGTTCGCAGAAAACATCACAGAATTCGGCAACCCCCTGCTCAGCCACAGCAGGTAATACCTCTTTAATAATATAATCAACATATTCGGCTGTACGGCCTTTATACTCAGGTGGTACCGCATGCGCGCCCATAAAGGTTGGAACAATCTCTACCGGCTGTTCCCGGTTGAGCTCAGACATCACAGCCAGCTGCCGCAGTTCGGTTTCTTTATCCAGACCATAGCCGCTCTTACCCTCTACCGTAGTTACGCCCATCGCCAGCATACCAGCCAATCGCCGGGCGGCCAGTTCCTTCAACTCGTCCAGACTAGCCGCCCGGGTTGCCTCAACAGTGTTTAAGATGCCGCCGCCCCGCTCTAAAATCTCCAGATAGGGGGTTCCTCCCAAACGCCAGAAGAATTCTTCTGCCCGATAGCCGCCAAATACCATATGTGTGTGTGAATCAACAAACCCTGGCATAACACACTGGCCGGTCGCATCAATTACCTCCCATTGCCGCTCATCGAGCGCCGGTAATTCTGCCGTAGGACCCACCCAGGTAATCTTGCCGTCCTCAGCAAGTAACGCACCATCATGGATAATACCAATATCACTCATTGCCAGGCCGGCCTTAGGGGCCGGGCCGGCACAGGTTACTAGCTCTGCCGCATGTTTAATCAGCAATTTCTTACCAGCCATCGTTTTGCTCCTTTCTAATACATACAACGCATTACGCCTTGCAGGCGGTTGGTGTGTTGGCAGGAACGTGATGTTCAGGCCTATTTTGCAAACACTTTGTCAACAATGCTGTCAATCAGGCTTTCATTTGGAATGTAGGGTAATGTCGCATGACCTTTACCGGCATACTGCTGGTTAAACTCTACAATAGTCTCAATAGAATGCTCGTTTCTGGCCCATGCCCGGCGGGCTACACCACCAATAACATCCCACAGCATTGCTTGCCGCAGAATCTCATCAACCCGTTCACTGCCGTCAAGCACCATGCCAAAACCGCCATTAATTGATTTACCAATCCCGACGCCACCGCCATTATGTAAAGCAATCAGGCTCATGCCCCTGGCTGCATTGCCGGCAAAACACTGCACTGCCATGTCTGCCATAATATTACTGCCGTCCTTAATGTTGGCAGTCTCCCGGAATGGTGAATCTGTACCGCTGACGTCGTGATGGTCGCGTCCCAGCATAACCGGGCCAACTTCCTTGTTGCGGACCATATCATTAAATTTCAGGGCAATTTTAAGACGACCTTCGGCGTCCTGGTACAGAATTCGCGCTTGCGTCCCTACTACCAGTTTATTTTGTTCAGCATCCCGGATCCAAATATAGTTATCACGATCCTGACCGCGTCTGTTGGGATCGATGCACTCCATTGCAGCCCGGTCAGTCTTGCGCAAATCCTCCTGATCACCACTGAGGCAAACCCAGCGGAAAGGGCCATAACCATAATCAAACAATTCCGGGCCCATGATATCTTCGACATAGGACGGAAATATAAATCCATCCCGCTCATCATACCCATTCTTGGCAACCTCTGTAACACCGGCATCATACACAGCTTTTAAAAAGGCATTGCCGTAATCAAAGAAATAGGTTCCCCGTTCTGCCAGGATCTTAATAAGCTCAAAATGCCGCCGTAAACTCTTATCAACTAATTCCCGGAACTGCTTCCGGTCTGCCGCCAGCAGTCTTGTCCGTTCCTCAAAACTCATCCCCTGCGGGCAATAACCGCCATCATAAGCAACATGACAGGAAGTCTGGTCTGAGAGCAGCGGAATGTGCTTATTGTTTTTTACGGCATATTCCAATAAATCCACAACATTACCATGGTAGGCAATCGAAATTGGCGTCTTTTTCAGCTGATATTCCTCAGCCAGGCTGAATACTTCAGCTAAATCTGATGATATTTTACTAACCCAGCCTTGATCATAGCGGGTTTTAATCCGGGAATAGTCAACCTCGGCAACAATACCAACACCGCCCGCAATCTCAATAGCCTTAGGCTGGGCTCCACTCATGCCACCTAAGCCTGAAGAAACGAACAGATGACCGCGCAGGTCTCCGTCCGCCGGTATGCCCAAACGCTTGCGGCCTGCAGTAAGCAGGGTATTAAATGTACCATGCACAATTCCCTGTGGTCCAATATACATCCAGCCACCGGCAGTCATCTGCCCATAATTAGCCACACCCATTTGTTCGGCAATCTCCCAGTCATCCTGGTTATCGAACATGCCAATCATCAGCGCATTGGTTATAATGACACGGGGTGCCTCCGGCTTGGACGGGAATAATCCCAATGGATGACCAGACTCTACAACTAAGGTTTGATGTGCAGTCATAACTTCCAGATACTTTTTAATGAGTTGGTACTGCAGCCAGTTTTGGCACACACTGCCTGTTTCACCATAAGTAACAAGCTCATACGGATAAAGAGCAACCGCCGGGTCTAAGTTATTCTCAATCATTACCTGAAAAGCTTTACCCTCAATACAGTTGCCTTTATATTCATCAATTGGTTTACCGCAGATTTTTTCCTTGGGCATATAACGATAAGCATAAATCCGTCCGAGTGTGCGCAGCTCCTCCATAAATTCAGGAGCCAATACAGAATGCAGTTCTTCCGGCACATAGCGCAGGGCATTTTTCAGGGCTACTTTTGTCTGAGCCGGCGTCAGGCGAAACCCTCTATTGGGCGCCCGGCGAATGCCGGTTTCAAAAACCGGCATTTCCGGCAGTACCTTATCCAGTTTGATTTGCATGGCATTACTAATACCATGATTATTAATAGACATAATTACCTCCTTGAGATATTGCTTGTAGCAGCTTGCTTTTAAAAATAATATAGCATACTTGCGTCAACGAAACGTCAAAACAAAGAGCAAACCCCGTATACCGCCGTTGACTACCTAACCATTTTTGCAACTTACTTAGCAATAGCTGTCGAATACACCTTGTCCAGCATGATCTGCTCAAATTTATTTCCCACTTTAGTAAAAATAGTCTTACCTTGCTGGTAATATTCCTCAATTGGTAATGGCAAATAGCCTGCAAAGACTTCTTTTATCCGGGGATCTTGCTGCATCCTGATGCTAATCTCCAACTTTGCTCTTGCGGTAAGACCCGCTTGATAAATATCATGATAACGCTCAAGGAAACCATCCGCTTTTTCCAGATAACTGAGCCCTTTATCAAGACAGTTGTCTCTGACGGCTAATAAAGCAAGTATACAATGTAACGTACAGTAACTTCTCAGGCACCAAAAACCCTGATATTCGCCAAACTGCTCTTCAAGGTTCAGCGCATCCTCCAGATACGCAAAGGCCTTGCTATATTCCCCTAAATCATAAGCTGTATGACCGGCATTGACCAGAAAGATAGCAACACCGGCGCTTATGTTGCTTCGTCCGGCAACTCTTATTGCTTGTTCATAATAATAGAGCGCCTCTGGCAGATCATTCCCCATTCGTCTTAAATCCCCAATATAGTTATAACAGGCAGCAATATGCAGATTATACTCGCCCAATCTTTCTCCCAGGCGCTTGTAAGTAGAAATTGATTGACGGTAATACTGCTCTGCCAGGCTTTTTTCCTGACGCAAAGCATATGAAATACCAAGAAACCGCTGTATCGATGCCCTTTTCTCATCCAAATTGGCCTCTTTTGCCGTTGCCAGCAGCTTATTAGCAAAGAGCTCGATCAGCTTGGGGTTGCGAATTTGAATCGCACAATACACTACTTGTTGATAGCCTTTAATTATATAGTCAATAAATCCTTTTTTAGATGCAAGCCGCAGCATCTGATGGATGGCTTTTAAACCGCTCAGATGATCTCCCCGCCAGATATGATAACGTCCCAGCATTTCAAGATAGGCTGCCCTAAACCGGCTCAAGCTCTCCTGTGATACATACTCCAGTTCCACAGCAACCAACAACGCTTTGATCTTATCCAAATAGCCCATTATCTGTAGCTTATTTTCAAAAATAAACCCATTCCCACTATACGTTTCACTAAATTCAGGGAACAATTCATATTGCGGACAGCAGTACCTTTCGGCAATCTTAATTGTATATTCAAGCACCTTAATCTTTTCATCAATCTGTGAATAATGATACAGGATTTCAGAGCATAGATCCCTTCCCAATGAATCGTTAGCCATCAGTTCTTCCAGATAACTCCCTGCCCGTTTATGGATCATTCTTTTCCTTGAGGATGACAATTCAGCATATACGTAGCTTCTGATCCGAATATGGCTATATTTATACACAGGCCCCTTTAGCCCCGGGCTTGTACCGTCAATCTCCTGAATTAAGCGCTTGTGCTGCAGTTCCTCGATTGCTTCCACTATTTCAAACTCGTTCATCCCACACACAACCAGCAGTTCACTATAACCGACGTTGTTGAAAAAGGCTGAAATAACATCAAGCACCTTTCTGGCGTTTTCTGAAAGAGCATTGATCCGCTCATGCAAGACGCTCCGCAGACGTGGTGACAGCCGGTTTACGCTTTGCCCCATCTTTAACAATTTAAAGCTCTCAACTAAGAATAAGGCATTTCCGTCAGTATACTCATACAGCTTTTGCTGCAGCCCGACAGTTATTTTATCTACCGGCAGCATCAATTCAGAGAAATTAGCAACTTCCTCCCGGCTAAAGTTTTCGATTACAAGGTGCTCGACTAAACCATCCCGGCTAAAATTCCCGGTAAACAGTGCAACCTGTTCCTGATATTCACTCCGGCAAGTTGCAATACACAAAATTTGCTGCGTTGGTATCCGCAACAATTGGCGTAATACTGACCGGCCTTGGCTATCCAGCCATTGAACATCATCGACAACCAATAGTACTTTCTGACAGGCGGCAACCTTGCCCAATATACTGCACATAACCTCCTCAATCATGCCTGAGTGTATATTATACCCATTAGGCACCTGACTCTGACAGGCAACTGCAGTATTGCTGAGAACCGCCGGAAAAACATAGGAAATAACCTGATACCATAATGCGGGCAGTACTACACCCCGCTGGGATAGCAAATCCATGGCCTGGCAAAAGATTTGATTCCAGGCTTTATAGGGATAATCTTGTTCAGCCTGATAACACTGGGTTCCTAGTACAGTTACGCAGCCGGCAGCAATAGTTTCCTGCATGCGTTGAACAATCGCTGTTTTCCCAACCCCCTGTTCACCACTTAAGATTGCTAATAAACACTGAGACCGGTCTAAACAAAAATCAGCCACCCTGCGGTGCAGCCACTGCAACTCCTGTTCACGCCCAAAAAAACTTTCTCCAGCCTGATCAGTAGGTACAGCAAGCTGGTTGATCATTTTTGACCGCACACGCTCATAAGCTTCTTTTGTTTTATCGTGCGGAATAATCCCCAATTCATTGCTAAGCGTTCTTTTTAAGCAATCATAAAGCTCAATTGCCTTAGTAAACGCACCGGCTCGCTCATAAACCTTCATCAAGGTTCTGTACGCACTCTCGTTATACTCATCCAGCGCAATAAGCTGTTTCAGATAGCGTTCAGCTGTACCATACTCTTTATTGTTTAACTGACTTACAATGACTTTAGTCAGCCGCGCAATCATATCTTCTTTATAAGCCTCCCGTTGCCTGCTTACCCAGGCTTCAAAGGCCTCAGCGTCTTTACAGGCAAAGCCGGCTAAGAACTCCCCCCGATATAATACCAACGACTCAGCTTGTAAAACCTCATTAAATTCATGAATATCGGTAGTAATACTTACAGCATCAGTATTAAGTACAACATTCGCCCGTGAGGGAGTTAAAATTAAGTCTTCTGATGTCAGCTTTTTTAGCAAATAGAGGGTATTACGCAGATTCTTCTTTGCTGCCGCATCTTCCATATCCTGCCATAAAAGAGCAGCAAGCTCTTCTCTTGAAGAATTTTTCTTAACCAGTAAATAGTATAATAATGCTTCCAGCTTAGCAAAAGGGAAGAACAGTCGTTTACCATTCCAGTAAATCTCGGGACTCCCCAACAAAACCGCAGCTAATTCATTCATTTTATCAATCCTCGTACCACACAATATTTTATATGCATTGCTTGTTGCTTTCCCCAGCGTTTTCGACAAACAATGGTACAAATCCTGTTATTTTACGATGTAAGGATAGCCAAATTATTCAGATATTGGTACAATCAATCTGGATCTTTGTGTATTAGGAGGAAAAACATATGCCCTACACAGCCGAGTTAATAAAAACAACTGACCAAATTACCAGCAACTGGTCTGGTGGCACAACAACCCAAATCGCCATTTACCCGAAGAATTCCCTTTATAATGAGCGCAACTTTATGTGGCGGCTTAGCTCAGCCCGCGTAGAAGTGGAAGAATCGACTTTCACTTCCTTACCAGGGATTTGGCGTCTGATCATGGTACTTGAAGGTGAGTTGAAACTTGAACACTCAGGTCACCACACGGTACAGCTAAAACCCTTTGAACAGGATAGTTTTAGTGGAAACTGGTCAACTACCAGCTTTGGTAAAGTACGGGATTTTAATCTGATGCTGGCGCCAGGTTGTTCAGGGGAGCTAGCGGCCATCAGCATTGACGAAACGGACGTGAGCAAACTGGTCGTGTTGAATCCGGATGGTGAAAGTTTCTCCCAGATAACCTCAGCCTGCTATTGTGTCGCCGGTAAATTAACTATCACAATTAATGCTGCCGATACATATGAGCTAAGCCCGGGCGACTTGCTGCTGCTGAGCGCCGGTAAAGATATGCGGGGGCTCCCCCTTACGATTATCAATACCGGCAACAGCCAGGCCCAAATGGTTACAGCTACAATTAAGCTTGACTAAGGGAGGGTATAGAGGCGGTAAGTTAAATTTTTAACAGGATAAAAACGAAAGCACTATTTGCCCTTAGTTGGACAAATAGTGCTTTCATTACTTATATTTTAGACTGGTTAGGAATTATTATTCTTTGACAGCTGCTGCTTCAGCGGCAGCCTCATCATACATTTTTGCTAAACGTTTGTAGCCATCCAGACGTTCGGCTGCATCTTTAGCAGTCTTATCAAACAAGGCGTCGGCTTGATCAGGGAACAGTTGTTTGAGCGAGGAATAACGTACTTCGCCCATCAGGAATTCTCTGAAGTCGGCCGTAGGTGCTTTAGAATCCAGGCTGAACGGGTTTTTACCCAGTTCTTTGAGCGCCGGATTGTAGCGATACATTGCCCAGTAGCCGGCTTCAACAGCACGTTTACACTCAAGTTGGCTGTTGCCCATACCCAGTTTTAAGCCATGGTTGATACAAGGTGAGTAAGCGATAATGAGTGAAGGTCCGGGATAGGCCTCAGCTTCGGCAATAGCCTTGAGAGTCTGAGCCTTGTCAGAACCCATGCAGACTTGAGCTACATAAACATACCCATAGCTCATTGCCATCATGCCAAGGTCTTTTTTCTTAGTTTGTTTACCGCTGGCCGCAAATTGAGCAATAGCCGCGCTCGGTGTGGCTTTCGAGGACTGACCGCCGGTATTTGAATATACCTCGGTATCGAAGACAAACACATTGATATCTTCACCGGAAGCCAGAACATGATCCAGACCACCAAATCCAATGTCATACGCCCAGCCGTCGCCACCAAAAATCCATTGGGAGCGTTTGACAAAGAAGTCTTTATAACCATAAACCTCGTCAAGCAGCGCATTAGAACCCTTGGCAGCTTCCAGAGCTGCACCAAGTTTATCAGCGCGTTCACGGGAACCATCGCCAAGATCTTTATTATCCAACCACTCGGCCAGTGCCACTTTAACATCACCGGTAGCAATAGCAAGTGCCTCGGTTACCTTGGCAGCCATCCGCTCACGGATTTGTTTCACTCCAACCTGCATCCCGAAACCAAACTCGGCATTATCTTCAAACAAGGAGTTAGCCCAAGCCGGGCCACGACCAAGTTTGTCAGTGCAGTAAGGAGTAGCAGGTGCGGAAGCACCCCAGATGGAAGAACAACCGGTTGCATTAGCAATCATCATCCGGTCACCAAACAGTTGGGTTACCAGCTTGGCATAAGCCGTTTCCAGACAACCTGCGCAGGCGCCGGAGAACTCAAGGTATGGAGTTTCGAACTGACTGCCTTTAACAGTTTCTTTCTTAACCGGATTCGGTTTAGTCGAGAGAGTCATGGCATAGTCCCAGAGATCAGCCTGGGCTAATTGGCTGCCGATCGGCTGCATAGTAATCGCCTTGCCTTTGGCTGGGCATACCTGGACACAATTACCGCAACCAGTGCAGTCATAGGGGGATACAGCGATACGGAATTGCAGCCCCTCAGTACCGATGGCTTTTTTAGTAACAAAACCTTCAGGAGCATTTTTGATTTCCTCTTCATTAACAAGCACCGGTCTGATAGCAGCATGCGGGCAAACGAAGGAACACTGATTACACTGAATACACTTATCCACTTCCCATGCCGGGACATCAACCGCAATACCACGTTTTTCATAGGCAGCAGTGCCCATCGGGAATGTGCCGTCTGTTATGCCCATTTCTTTAAGCACACTCAGTGGCAGTTTATCACCCTCAGTGCGGTTCATGGGAATAACAACCTTCTTGATGAAGTCAGGAACTTCTTTAACTGCTACCTCGGCATCATGGGCTACCTTCCAGGACTCAGGAACATTAATCTTCACCATGGCAGTTACACCCTGGTCTATAGCGGCAAAGTTCATGTTGACAACTTTTTCACCCTTAAGACCGTATTCATCAACAACAGAATCTTTAAGGTATTTTACAGCATCCTCAACAGGGATGATGTCAGCCAGTTTAAAGAACGCCGATTGCATAATCATGTTGATGCGACCACCGAGACCAACCTCTCTGGCCATTTGTATCGCGTTAATGGTATAGAACTTAATATTATTGTTAGCAATATAGTTCTTCATGCCTGAAGGCAAATTTTCGTCCAGTTCCTTCTCATCCCACATGCAGTTGAGCAGGAAGGTCCCACCAGGTTTCAACCCGGCCAGAACGTCATATTTGGCGACGTACGACTGGTTATGACAGGCAATGAAGTCAGCCTTGTTGATCAGGTATGGTGATTTAACAGGTTGTTTGCCAAAACGCAGGTGGGATACAGTTATGCCGCCCGACTTCTTGGAATCATAGGCAAAGTAACCTTGCGCAAAGAGGTCAGTTTTGTCACCGATAATCTTGATGGCCATTTTGTTGGCGCCGACTGTGCCGTCAGAGCCCAGACCCCAAAACTTACAGGCCCGTGTGCCTGCCGGCGTAGTATCAATATCCGCCCCCAGTGGTAAGGAAGTATTAGTAACATCATCGATGATACCGATAGTAAAGCCGTCTTTTGGCTCTTCGGCTTTAAGGTTTTCATAAACGGCAACGATTTGGGCCGGTACAACATCCTTTGAGCCCAGTCCATAACGGCCGCCGACAATAACCGGCTGCCAGGCTTTGCGATAGAAGGCATTTCTAACATCAAGGTACAGTGGTTCGCCAGCACAACCTGGTTCTTTGGTACGGTCAAGCACTGCAATTTTAGTAACAGTTTTGGGTATATATTTTAAGAAATGCTCAATGGAGAAAGGGCGATAAAGGTGAACGGTAAGTAAACCTACTTTTTCCCCGTTAGCATTCAGATAATCAATTGTTTCTTCAACTGTTTCACAAACAGAGCCCATAGCAATAATTATGCGGTCAGCATCCGGCGCGCCATAGTAGTTAAACAGGTGGTACTCCCTGCCGGTAACTTCCTTGACTTTTTCCATATATTTTTCAACAATTTCCGGTAACGCCAGGTAATATTCATTGGAAACCTCACGTCCCTGGAAGTAGATATCAGGGTTCTGGGCAGTCCCCCTGGTTACCGGATGGTCGGGATTAAGAGCCCGTTTCCGGAAGCCGGCTAAAGCGTCCTGATTAACAAGTTTAGCCAGATCATCATAATCCCAGGTCTCAACCTTTTGAATTTCATGAGAGGTCCGGAAACCATCAAAATAGCTTAAAAACGGAACACGGCTCTCGATAGCCGCAAGATGGGCAACAGCAGCCAAATCCATTACCTGCTGCACGCTGCTCTCGGCAAGCAAGGCAAAGCCGGTCTGGCGGGTTGCCATAACATCCTGGTGATCACCAAAAATATTAAGGGCTGAGGCCGCTACTGCCCGGGCGCTTACGTGTAATACTCCAGGCAAGAGTTCCCCTGCAATCTTATACATATTGGGAATCATCAGCAATAGACCCTGGGATGCTGTAAAAGTTGTTGTCAATGCACCGGCTTGCAGTGAGCCATGTACTGCACCAGCTGCACCGGCTTCAGATTGCATTTCTACAACCCGAACCGTTTGTCCAAAAATATTTTTGCGACCTTCTGATGCCCAAGTATCAACGTTCTCTGCCATGTTGGATGACGGTGTGATTGGATAAATTGCGGCAACCTCCGTAAACGCGTAGGCCACATGAGCTGCTGCAGCATTGCCATCCATAGTTTTCATTTTTGCCATAGGGGGATCCCTTCCTTCTTAAATAATATTAGAACCAGTGTCTGTCTGACTGTTGCTAGTCTGACCGTTGGTTGTCTGACAGACACTAATCAACTCCCATTTTG
>NZ_DATMXX010000412.1:0-9112 GCF_035561255.1 Sporomusa sp.
TACTCACCCGTTCGCCACTAAGTAAGTATTGCTACTTACTCCGTTCGACTTGCATGTGTTAGGCACGCCGCCAGCGTTCGTCCTGAGCCAGGATCAAACTCTCCAATAAATTTTCGCAGTCACTAGGACTACTTATATTGAAGCCGTTTATCGGCTCATTGTAAATCAAATCTTGTTTGTTGCTTGTGCTGCAAGCAGCACATCGCACATCTGGCTTTTTTATGATGCATTACTTTACATTGTTCAGTTTTCAGGGAACGTTAGCACCAATGTGCAAGTATCACACAACCTCTGTTTTAAGGCCGTTCTTATATAATACCATGTTTACTTTTTCATGTCAACATAATATTATTAAGTTTTTATGCTACCGTTTCGGGACAGCTTCTATATACTATCATTGACATCAAGCTAAGTCAACTATAACTTTTATCAGAAGCTATCCTAAACGTAAGCATAAGGTATGATCTACTCTTTTATAGAATCAATTATTCCCCGAGATATGCTTTAATCACTTCAGGGTTATTGCGCAGGTTAGCACTGGTATCATGCATAGTAATTCTTCCTGTTTTCAAAATATAACCCCTACTAGCTACTTTAAGAGCTTTGTTAGCATTTTGCTCTACCATAAGTATGGTAAGACCTTCGTTATTGAGCTTTTTGACAATATTCAGCGAGTGGTTTACCAGAATTGGCATTAACCCCATGGATATTTCATCAATTAACAGCAGCTTGGGGCTTAACATCAGTGCCCTGGCAATAGCCAGCATTTGTTGCTCGCCACCGCTCATAGTCCTGGCCACTTGGCTTCTCCGTTCCTTAAGCCGGGGAAAAAGTTCATACGATTTTTCAATATTAGCCGCAATTACCTTGGCATCACTGACACTGTAGGCCCCCATCCTAAGATTTTCTTCGACTGTCAGATCAGGAAATACCCGTCGTCCCTCAGGCACATAACCAATCCCAATGGTGGCCCGTTCCCATGGCGGTAATTGGGATATGTCCTGGCCGTTAAAGCTAATACTGCCAGACTTAGCTTTAACCAACCCCATAATTGTTTTCATGATTGTGCTTTTACCAGCGCCGTTTGCTCCCAGTATGGTAACAAACTCGCCGGCCTGAACATCAATTGATATATTTTCGAGCGCTTGGGAATGACCATAAAAAGCATTGATATTCTCTAATTTAAGCACAGTCATCGTCCTTTCCCAGATAGGCTTCAATTACATAAGGATTGCTTTGAATCTCCTGGGGCAACCCCTCAGCAATCTTTTCCCCGTAGCTAATGACGACAACCCGGTCACTTACAGTCATAGCAATTGACATATTATGCTCGACCAGCATGATCGTCGTTCCCTGCGCCTTGAGCTGATTGATAATCTCAATAAATTCATCTTCAGCGTTGTTGCTCAAACCGGCACATGGTTCATCCAGGAGAACTAACAGCGGTTCAAGGGCTAAAGCGCGGGCAATCTCCAACCGGCGCATATAACCCAGACTTAAATCCCCGGCGCGCCGGTCTTGCTGAGCAAGGATGCCCACCTTGTCAAGCAGCATTTCTGCTTTTTCAATATTCCCTTTGGTCCGGCTGCGGCCAAAGATGCCGGCTAACGAGCTATACTTATCAAGCCCCATAGCCATGATGATATTATCCAGTACGGTCAGGTCCTGGCATGGATGAGATATTTGAAAGGTCCGGGCTACCCTCCGCCTGGCAACCTCATGCGGTTTTAACCCCTGAATCTCCTGTCCTTCCAGTAGAATTCTCCCGGCGGTAGGTGCGTAAACGCCGCATACGGTGTTAAAGAGGGTTGACTTCCCTGCACCGTTAGGGCCGATTACTGCTAAGGTCTCCCCTTTATATACATCAAAGCTGACATCATTAACAGCTTTTAAGCCGCCAAAATATTTTTTCAGATTTAATACCTGCAGCATTTTTTCCTTAGCGTTTACCATCTCCGGTTATCCTCCTCTGGCTGCTTAATCCAATCATCGAACCGGCTTTGTCAATAGCGGGCGAGATTTTCCTCCACAAAAGACTGTTTTCCCCCAGCAAACCTTCAGGCTGGAATCGCATCATTAAGACCAGCAAGCCGCCGTAAAGCAGCATCCGGTAGTCTGAGATAAACCGGAAAACCTCAGGCATAAGTCCCAGGATAATAGCCCCGATGACCGCGCCTCTAATGGTTCCCATCCCACCGATTACGATCATCGATAAAATAGATATAGAGGTAATAAAAGCAAAGTCAGTTGAGTAAATGAACCCCATGTAATGAGCGTACACCGCACCGGTAGAACCGGCGATAGCCGTACCAATGGTAAATGCAATTATTTTAAACCGGTTAACGTCTATTCCCAGTGAAGCAGCTGCCTCTTCATTGTTACGTATGCCACTAAGGGCTAAACCTAACCATGAATTTTGGATCTTAACACAAAGCATACAAACCAGGATAATCAACACAACAATTAATACAAAAAATCCTACATTATCAAGCTCGGTACCCAAAAGAACCGGTTTTTTGACCTCCAGGCCATAGGATGATCCAAGATAAGGCGTATAGTGAAAGATGGCTACAGCCACAAAATTAACCCCAATGGTTGTTACTGCCAAAAAGTCATCTCTTACCCGCAAACTTATTAGTCCAAGCAGCACACCGATAACCCCGGCTGCAATGCCGGCAACCGGCAGCGCCAGCCAAAAACTAATGCCAAGTTTAGACGTCATGACAGCAGCTGTATATGCACCAATGCCAAAGAAAGCAGCATGCCCCATTGACGGTTGGCCGGCATAACCTGTAATAACGTTCAAACTGAGGGCCAGCAGAATAAAAATGCCAATATTAATGCCTACAACTAACTCGTACATGCCAACACCCTTTTCTTAAGTATTAGGCTTTTTTGCTTATTAGCCCTTCAGGCTTAACTAACAGAATAATAATTAATGCGACAAAGGCGATAGCATCCCGCGGCAGGAAGAAACCGATATAGCCCGCAACCAAGGTCTCGATCAAACCAATTAACACTGCGGCAATAACAGTACCTACCGGACTGCCCAGACCGCCCAGCACAATTAAAGCCAGCATCTTATAGGCCGGGACATCTCCCATTGTCGGAAATACCGAGCTATATAACATACCGACCATAATCCCGGCGGCAGCGGCGAAAGAATACCCTAAGAAGAAGTTTAGCGCAACAACTTTATTAATATTTACACCCATGGCTTTGGCTATCTCCAAATCCTGAGCAGTGGCCCTCCAGGCCAGACCAATTCGCGTTTGAGTAAGGATATACCACAAAAATGCCAGAAAGGCAGCAGCCAAAAGGATAATCAGTATCCATGTCGGGTTTACTGTCAACCCTTCTGTTTTCCAGGCTGAAAACGGCAGTTGAACATTGAACTCCCTGATGCGCGGTCCGGCAATCAGGCGTAACAGATCCTGAATAAAGATAAAGAGGCCAATACTGGCAATAAGCGGCACAATCGGCGGACGGTTCAGCATGGGGATATAGAGCAATTTCTGAACGGCAGTACCAAAAAAGCCTGTAAGCAGAATCGCGCCTAAAAAGGACATTACAATATTATCGGTTGCCATATACAGAAACAGTCCCGCGTAGGCTCCGATAGCATACGCGCCGGCACTGGCTAAATCGAGAATTCTGAGTATGCCGTATACCATGGCCGCTCCCATGGCAGTAAGTGCATACACTCCCCCAATAACCAGGCCATTTAATACTTGCTGCACTATCATAGCTTCAAACTCCTTTTCTGAGTTTAGTGACATTAAGTGAACAACTGGTAGTAACGGGATAGAGACCGTGTCTCTATCCCGTTACTACCTACTTATTTACTCACTAGGAGGGGTAATGATGTCTTCGTCACTGATCTCACCAAAATAGTGGAATTCAGCATCTTTAACAACCTGAACCTGAACAGACTTCTTAACCTCGCCTATTTTGTTATACCCTTTAATAAGCCCGGTCACAGCCTCATAATCTTTCACTTCGGAGAGACCTTGACGGATTTTATCAGACTCTGTTCCTTTGGCTTTCATTACATTAGCCAGTACCATAAATGCGTCATAGGTCGATGCTGCAACCATGTCGGGTTTATGACCGTATTTTTGATTGTAGTCTTTAATAAAGTCTTGTACAATCTTGCGATCACTGTCGCGGTTCATATTTGTGGTAATAATTACGCCATTGGCTGCATCTTTGGCAACCCCGAGAAACTGTACAGTGGAGTCAGCGCCTTCAGTGCCCAGTATTTTAGCAGTAATACCAAGCTCTTTGGCCTGGCGGACAATCTGCGAGCATTCGGGAGCATAGCCCGGGATATAAATCAAGTCAGGATTAAGCTGTTTAATTTTAGTCAGCACCGGGGTAAATTCTTTCTCACCGGTTGAGAAGGAATCAACAGATATGATTTGGGCACCTAGTTGTTGAGCCTTTTCTGTAAAACCGGCAGCTAATGTTTTACCAAAATCAATATCAACCTGGAGGATTGATATTCTCTTAGCTTTGAGCATATCAACCGCTACCTTAGCGCCTGCTTTGCCCTGAACCGGACCTACGAAAGACTGGCGGAACATATAGTTACCGGTTTTGGTAATGTCAGGATGAAGAGCAAATGCCGAAATCATAGGAATTTTGGCATCCTGATAGATCTTGGCCGAAGCGCGGGTGGTACCGCTATAGGAACCGCTGACAACAGCGACAACGCCGTCTTTAGTCGTAAGTTTCTGAGCAATACTTACCGCCTGCTTGCTGTCTAATGCATCATCATAATTAATAAGTTCTACCTTACGTCCATTAATGCCACCGCCATTATTAATATTGTCGACAGCAAGTTTTGCAGCATTAAGGACACTTTCCCCGTCAGCGGCAGCCGGCCCGGTTACAGGCGCAAAGAAACCAATCTTAACAGGCCCTTTGTTGTCGGACTGAGCACTCTGTGTGCCGCCGCCACACCCTGTTACCAACACTGCCAGGCTGATCAGGAGTGCCAGCATCGTAAAAATACGTTTGTGAGTCATGTAAGAATTCCCCCTTTAAGATTGTGAATGTTATATTATGAAATATTATTCACAATCTTTGAAAAGCCTCTGTATACTTTTGTCAACACTAGCACAGATTTGACAAATAAAAAAATTAGGCCGGATAAACCAGCCTAATTCATTAATCAAAACCATAACTACATCTGCTGCAGCGATTCAATGTATTTTGGGTCAAAACCTTTGCCAACCAGATAAGCAATCAACTGCTGCTGTATTTCCGGGGAAAGGTCAGGCTGTTGATAAGTTTCCAACATCTTATTTTTCTTATTTATGATATTCTCAAGAAGTCTATCTGACGGATCGCCCACTACAGTTCCCCTGAGACTAATCTCAGGAATGAACGGCTCCTTCCGGCAATACCTCATGGTGTGCGCTGCAGTTAGAAATTGACCAGCAATACCTGCCTCGTTAATTACATCAACGGCCAGAGTATTGGAATCAATCTTAACCCCCGCAATATAACGCTTCACCATTCCAATTATTTCTAAATCAACAATAAATTTCTCATACGACATAGACGAATAGCCGTCCATGATTCCAGAGCTCTGAAAAATGAGGTTCATCCCTGCCCTGTGGGTAACTAAGTAGGTCAACATACTCTCATAACCTGACTGCACTGACAACGATTTGGCATCCGTTAATGAACCACCACCACGACAAGGCAATCCATAGTTTTTTGCCAAACGTGCCGCATATTCATAACATAAAGCCCCCTCAGGCGAACCAGTTGCAATACTACCTGTCCTCATATCTGAGGTGGTAGTCTGTGACCCGTAAACAACTGGTGTTCCTTCCCTCAGCATTTGAGCAACTGCAATACCTGCTAACACCTCTGCATTTGTTAATGCAATTGTACCTGCTAAAGTAACTGGCGCCGTAGTTCCAGCCATCGAACAGGCCGCAATAATGACTGGTTGCCTATATTTAACGAAACCCATCATTGTTTCTAACATATTTTTATCAAATTGCAGTGGAGTATTTGTATTTGCAATCGTTAGTGCTCTGGGCTTGTGTAATAACTCATCCTGACCAAAAATAATCCCCAGCATATCCATTAATCCCTGAACCTCTTCGGCTGTACCAGTACTTGTTATAATGCCCTTATCTGAGTACAGAACAGTTGCATACAGCAGCATGGCTATATTACCCTTACCACTCATATCTTTAGGCTGAACTACTGGGCCTCCGTTTGCTTTATAAAGGCTGCTTTGATGGTAAAGCTTGATAAAATTAATGTAGTCAGCCATCATTGCGGGACGTTTCGCCCCATCACTTTCAGAAATAGCGGGCGACCCAGACCCTGGACAGCATTCGACATTATTACCACCAACAACAATATCATATTGGGGATTGCGAGCATAGAGTGTAAAGGTTGACGGAGACTTACTAACCCACTCCATTATTTGTTCACTTGTAAAGTAAGCAGTTTGTCCGCATACCTTTATGCCTTTTTGCTGCAATAGTTCGATAATTTCCGGATGATGGAATTTCATGCCGGTTCTTTCCAGAACTTGCATTGACGCTTCATGAATCTGTTTTAAGTCTCCATCCATATGACTTAGGTTCATTTGTATGCCCCCTATTCTTTACGTATTTATTATCAGCTGTATTTCTTTGGGCACAGACCAAATATAAAATTAGAACAATAACTCCGATGCAAACAGTAGGCATATACCAAGGGGTTAAGCAGAGGCTGGATCTCGTTCCCCTTGGCAATAACCTAACCAGGGATGTGCTTAATTAGACGGTTAGTATGTGAAGCATATTTTTAAGCTTACTAAGTTCTTCATCCGGCATGCCGTAGCAGTGTTCCTTCGCTGGAAACAGACCTTTTTCCACTTCTTCTTTATATTGGTTTAGCGCTGCCAAAATAACACCATTCATATCAGCATATTTTTTGACGAACTTAGGTACAAAGCGATCAAAAAATCCGAGCATATCATGAACAATCAACAACTGTCCATCACAATGAATCCCGGCGCCAATGCCAATAATCGGCACTTTACTCTCCGCTGTAATGATTTTGGCAACTTCAGGCGGGATAGCCTCCAGCAGGATTGAACACACACCGGCAGCTTCCAAGGCAGCTGCATCTTCAATGATCCGGTAAGCAGCCTCTGCCGAACGGCCCTGAGCTTTGAACCCACCTAACGCCGAAGTGGACTGCGGCGTCAGTCCCAGATGCCCCATAACAGGAATACCGGCATTAACTATGTATTTTACAGCTTCCACTGCCACTGCGCCGCCTTCCAGTTTTATGCAGTCTACATTTGATTCTTTCATTAACCGTCCGGCATTACGAACAGCCTCTTGGGGTGATACCTGGTAAGATAAGAACGGCATATCCCCGATGACAAACGAGTTGGCTGCCCCCCGCTTAACAGCTGCTGAATGAACGACCATCATGTCCATTGTTACCGGCAAGGTTCCTTGATAACCATATACTGTCATCCCCAGCGAATCCCCGCACAAAATAATATCTATTCCTGCTTTCTCCTGTAATAAAGCCATAGGATAATCATAGCAGGTCATCATGGAAATTTGCTCGTGTTTTACTTTCTTTTCCATAAGATACGGAATCGTTACTCGTACTCTCGTCATTTGTATTCCTCCGTTTATATAATTGTTTTTTGTACATGCTTAGCTAACGCCCCCGGGAGAATTCATGTCCTTTTTTACACGAAGTTAACCGGTTTAGCTGGTGTACTTGCCTCACTCAGCGTTAAGGCTTTGGTTTCCGGTGCCCAGGCAATCGAGACAACAGTTCCCACAACTAGCGTACCAGTAAGCCAAAGCAGGGTGTAGCTCATCCCTAAATTGGCAATACTCATTGGCAATAAGAAGGTTCCAACTGCTGCGCCAAGCCGGCTGGCAGCAGTTGCTAGCCCCACCCCTGAAGAACGGACATCTGTTGGAAAGCTTTCCGCCGGAAAAACCCCTACCAAATTGGACACAGCCGACATGACTAGAGAAAAAGCGGCAAAAGTCACAACCATCAGAGTTTTAGAGTCAGACGGCAACAAACCCAGGGCAAGAAGTGAAAGGCACAAAAAAATGAACGAGCTGATTAAAAATCCACGACGCGAGAATTTTATTGTCCACCAAATCCCTAAAAAAGCCCCAACTACCAACAAGGCATTTAAAAACATGTGGGTGGTAAAATTTTCAGATAAGCCCATTGTTTTTAAAATATCGGGAAGGAATGTGTAAATCGCAAAATAGGGAATTACCAGGCACATGAAAAATATGCAGTTAAATAGTGTGCGCGTGATTAGCTTTCTGCTGAACAAGTCGATAAAGTTACCCGTTCCCTTTTCGGGCTGCTCGTCGTCGAGCACAACATTTGACCCCAGATACTTACTAACGATTGCCTTTGCTTCTTCAATCCGTCCCTGTCTTAATAACCAACGGGGAGATTCAGGACTTCCTATCCTGAGAAGAATGACAAGCATCGCCAATGGAAACGCTGATACAAGCAACCAACGCCATGACTCTGCAAGGGTACTTTGTAAATACACCCCTAGGAAGCTTGCCAATACATAACCAAATGTCCAAATAACACTAAACGATCCTAATATCGCACCGCGATGCTTACGCGGCAAAAACTCTGCCAACATTGTATGACCAACACTATAGTCTCCGCCAAGTCCAATGCCGATCAAAATCCGCAAAATGAAGAGCTGCTCAGGGGTTTGCACAAAAAATTGAAAAAAAGTTGCCGCAGCAATAATAACAAAATTGAGCATAAATATTTTTTGCCGCCCATAGTAATCCGATATCCAACCAAGAATCAAACTGCCTAAAAATAACCCAATTAAAGCCGAGCTACCGATAAGTCCCTGCCAAAAAGGAGACAGGCCCATTTGAGGAGTGATGACAGTAAGAGCTATGCCAATAACACCTAGTGAAAAGCCATCTGTAAAGTGAGCTGCAAATGTAATCCCAGTCATTTTTAAGTGAAATTTACTTAATGGTACATCGTCAAACTTTATTAAGCTACTCGTATTCATTAAATAACCTCCCCGAATATTTCTCCCGGAAAACATATTGCCATTTAACTA
>NZ_DATMXX010000413.1:0-4098 GCF_035561255.1 Sporomusa sp.
GACAATAATAGTTTCATGTTTTTATTAACGTTTATTCCTCCGAATTCGCTTCAGAATTACTTTTCGCAAAATTATTATTTATTCCTTACTCATTTAAAAAGATTATTACAACCGAAATTTTTGGAAGAACCCAATTTACGCATTAACCCGGATGAAGGGCCAACTTCTTTTATCACGTTATTGGACGGTTTATTTACACAACTCGTTTTTGCAACACCAAAGGACTTTGATCATTCCCTGCGCATATTCTGGGACATTTACTGGAATGGGCTTATTAAAACTAAATCACAAAAAGAAGGGGATGATTAGGTTGAACAATATTGCTGCAGGACAGCGTTTGTGGAATAAAAATTTTATTGTTTTAGCTTTATCAAATTTACTGCTTTTTATGGTTTTTGATATGTTAATGCCTACATTGCCGGTATTCATCGCTAAGAATGGGGGAACCAGTTCGCAAATCGGTTTTATTATGGGGGCTTTTACCTTCTCCGCTATCTTTATTCGTGTGCTAACCGGCAATTTGGGGCACAGACTTAATCAAAAAACACTGCTCGTTTTAGGTGTTGCCGTTTGCATGCTGGCTACCGCCAGTTATTATTGGAGTACTTCCAGTCTGAGCACGGTTGCTATCCGCCTGCTGCATGGCTTAGGATTTGGTGTGGCCACTACGTTATACGCGACCTTGGCGGCTGCCTTTATCCCGGCAAGCCAGCGGGGTGAAGGGCTTGGTTATTTTGGGGTCGGCGAAACCATCGGTATTTCGGTTGGGCCTTTTGTAGGTATCTGGCTCATGGAGCAGCATGGTTTTGACAGCGTCTTTGGCGTTGGCACACTCATTTTACTATTTGCTGTTTTCGTTACATTGACGGTTGCCGGTCCAATAACAACTGAAGAAGAAAGAAAGCCGCTCCAGCGGGAAATGCAGCAAGAGAATTCACTACTTGAAATATTCATAGAAAAACGCGTATTGCTGCAGTCTGGTCTGGCCTTATTACTCGGCCTGTCTTTTGGGGGTATCCTGGCTTTTGTTGTTTTATATGCCCAGGAAGCCGCAATTGCCAATGTTGCCTATTTCTTTTTTGTGAATGCCACAGCTGGCTTACTTGTACGCTTTGTGGGGGGGAAGATATTTGATCAGAAAGGACCGGGGATTCTGATCGGCGCTTCTGCTATTCTTTGCAGCATCGGCACTTTTTTGCTGGCTACGGCTTCGACCACGACTGCCCTCATTTTTGCCGCCGCTTTTTATGGAACCGGTATGGGGGCCGCATTTCCTGCTTTACAGGCCTGGTGCATCAATGTTGTGCCGGTGAACCGGCGCGAACACGCAATGGGCACTTTTTTAAATTCTTTTGATTTAGGCATCGGTTTAGGAGCTATTTTGCTAGGGGCTATCGTGGCACTGACCGGATATTCCATGATGTATATAGCGTCAATCTTGTTTCTCATCCTCTATTGGCTGCTTTATCAGATTTTCGGCAGACGGCAAAACGCGATTCAGCATTTGCCATTAGAAAAGAATTAAATATATATGCAGAGGATTCGCAGCCGGTCATCAACAAATCATTATGTTTAAACGGAACCATACCGTTGCTGATGGTTGAACAGCGGCTGTTTGATCAACAAAATAAACCTATCGGTTGGGAAAAAACATATCATAAACATGAGTATGGAAAAATAAAGCCTGTTCGGATAAAAGAGAGAAGGATAGAATATATCCTTCTCTTTTGGTTAACAAAAAAGCCGCCCTCACTCAAAAATGTGAAGGCGGCTCTATAAAAATGGCTAGCATTTATTTAGCAATACGTTTTTCGGCCCTTGCGACAATTGCGTCCAGTTCATTGAGAACATCATCACTCAATGAAGTCTGCGGGCCTTTGGCCAGGATTTCCTTTACTTTTTCCTTAACGAATGAATCAACATCTTTTTTCCCGCCGGCAATCCATTGGTCATGACTCTGGCTTGCCAATGCATATGGCTCCCAGAAGCTTCTGACGTGTTTAGCGGTCTGTTCCTCAGCGAAGAAGTTTCCACCGGGGCCGACTCTGTCGATAATATCTTCCGCCAAAGTATAGGGGCTAACTTCGATCCCCTCGGTCAGACGGCTGGTAAAACCGATTGCCTCGTCGTAAAATACGAGACCCTCCAGGCAAGAAGAGTTGCCGCCTTCCAAAACACCCATACCCCAGTTCCAGTTGCTTCCGCAAAGCCAAGCGTCATAGCAATTGGTGGCTGCATCGAAAATGTATTGCTGATTGATGCAGGACGCATCGGTGCCAAGAGTATTGAGAGCAAAAGGCAATTTAAGATAACGGAACACATCGGCGCTGGCGGAATTGGCCAGATGAAGTTCAGGACGGGAGTGAGTGACGTTACCTGTTCTCATATTCATATTATCGCAAAATTTAGAGGCTACAAAGGGCGCGCCTTTTCTCGTCAACTGGCTGACCAGCAAGCCAACGAGCGTATCGGCCATACCTACCGCGATAGTCCCCGCCGCGGTAACAGGGCCCACGCAGCCAAAGGAAATGCCGGCAATATAGACGACGGGGAATCGTTTTTCCGCCGCATACATGACTTGGGACAGGCCGTTATCGGTGTGAATCAAGGGGTCAACAGGACAAATAAGGCATAGAGCTCTGGGTCTCTCCGCAAGCTTTTGCGAACCACCGGCAACCGCCTCAAACATCTCGACGACGCTGGCGAAATTTTCGAGACTGTGGGACCAGCACATCATCGGTTTTGTGGTATTGGGCAGTGCGTGGCGGATTTCATAAACTTCCGCCAAATCGGGATTACAATCGGATACAAGTGTTAATCCGCTTGCATAGGTGACGTTCGGCAGGGCGTCACAGACCATGGCGGCCTTAGCGCAGTCTGACTTTAAGCCACGGCGCTTTTGGCCTGTTTCGCTGTCAAGAATGAATGTATCGCCCATTGTGGGACCGAAGTTGACTTCGTAGGGTGCCAACTTCGCAGCAGGCTGGCCAGACTGGTTATAAAAAGTAAGCTGGGAAGGAGCGCTGTTGACAGCCCATTCCATCAACGAAGCAGGGATTCTCACTCTGTCGCCGTCGATCAGGCAACCCGCCTCCTTCATTAACTCCCGGGCTTTTTCGTTCTGGACCAGGCAGCCTGTCCTTTCCAAAACGCGGAAGGTGGCATTAACGACCTCGGCGCATTGGTTTTGGTCCCATACCCGATACTGAACAGATTGTTTGGTTATAAAATTCGGTTTCACAGTCAATACCTTCTTTCTTCCAATTTATTATTTGCTTTATGCTTGCAGGGTCAAATGGTCCCTGGGGATATCTGCATTAGGATGCAGCTAATAGTTTTTTGCATAGCTCCACAGCGGATGCTGCATCCGGAGCGTAGCCGTCGGCCCCGATTTCATCAGCGAACTCCTGGGAGATAGGAGCGCCGCCAATAATGCATTTCACCTGTAAGCCTTCTTCATTAATTAAATCGATCACTTCTTTCATGTTTAACATCGTAGTAGTTAGAAGCGCCGACATCCCGACTACGCCAGGTTTATGTTCCTTAATTGCCGCCACAAATTTTTCTGCCGGGATATCGATTCCCAGGTTGATTACTGTAAACCCGCCGCTTTCCAGCATCATGGCCACCAAGTTCTTGCCAATGTCATGGAGGTCTCCTCTTACAGTGCCAATCAGTATTTTACCTATCGACGGCATGTCTGTATCTGCTATTAGAGGTCTGACAATTTCGATCCCTGCAGCCATAGCTTTGGCGGCCATTAACACCTCAGGTACGAACATATCGCCGTTTTTGAACCGGGGGCCGACGATATTCATGCCGGCAATTAAACCTTGATTAATAATCTCCAGGGGCTTGACCCCGGCCGCGACCATTGCTGCAGTTTGTTCTCTTACCTGTGCTTCTCTACCGGAAATTACACTTTGGGTTAAGGACTCAAAATCAGCCATTCTACTCACTCCTTATAGTTATAGACTAGTTTCCCCTTAGCGCTATAGAGGATTTAACATATAGTAAAGCAATAACTGTGCCAACAAAATAACGATGGGAAAAACTAATAAAAACGCAGTTCCCTGCGATTTATTGAATATTCTAAAC
>NZ_DATMXX010000414.1:0-27157 GCF_035561255.1 Sporomusa sp.
AGATATAATACCTATGTAAAGATGAAAGAGGGATAGTGGATGATAATGCTGAATCATTCGATCGCAAAAAAAGCAATTGCCGGCATACTGGCAGCGATACTGGTTGCTATTGGTGCTATTCTAGGCTGGACGCTGACTCAGCCTGCCGGCAACTCAGGAGAACTACAGTCTATCACAATTAAACCAGGCACGCCAACAAAAGCCATTGCTGAAGAGTTAGAAATGCAGGGCTTGATTAAAAATTCATTGGTATTCCGGGTTGCTGCCAAGCTGCACGGAGTGGAAAACTCACTAAAAGCAGGAGAATATGCCATTAGCGCAAACATGCCGGTGCGTCAGATGCTAATGATAATATCGCAAGGTCAAACTGCCTATCAGCAATTTACTATTCCTGAAGGATATACTGTCGATCAGGTTGCAATACTGCTAGCCGAAAAAAAGTTAGCTAATCCGGAAAAATTCAAAGAGATCGCCAAAGATTTTGCGCCATTTTCCTATATGACTTCCCAGCCTAATAGTAGGTATCGTGCTGAAGGGTTTATTTTTCCCGATACTTATCGGGTAGCTAAAGGGATAACTGAAGAAGAGCTGCTTACTATGATGGTTAAGCAATTTGATGCTAAAATGACACCTGACTTAAGACAGCGGGCCGCTGAAATGGGTCTTACGCTGCGCGAGGTTGTAATCTTGGCTTCGCTGGTTGAAAAAGAAGCCAAGATAAGTGAGGATCGGCCAGTAATCGCCGGGGTATTTGCTAATAGAATAAAACATGCAATGCCTTTGCAATCATGCGCTACTATCCAATATATCCTGGGTTATCCTAAACCTGAACTTACAATACAAGATACCCAGATAATATCACCATATAATACCTATCAGAATATGGGCTTACCACCAGGACCGATCTCTAATCCTGGTAGTGCAGCGATCAAGGCTGTACTTTTTGCTGATGAGACTGAGTATTTGTATTTTGTTGCCGATAAACAAGGAAAACATCATTTTAGCAGAACGTATGAGGAACATTTAGCCGCAATTGATCAGGTGCAAATTTAGCATGGGTAATGTTAAACAAATTTTAGCGATGATGAAAGATTATGCAACTACCCATAGGGTTCCGATCATCAGTTTGGAAGGCGGTCAATTGCTGCAGTCTGTGGCTGCTGCCGCTCAACCTGCAGCAGTGCTGGAGATAGGAACTGCTATCGGTTATTCTACCCTGCTGTTGGCCACTGCCATGATGCCAGGCGGTCAAATCACGACTATTGAACAAGATGATGACCGGATAGCGGTCGCTAAACAGTTTTTAGCTGAAGCAGGTGTATTAAATCAAACCGATATTATTGCCGGCGATGCCGGGGTGGTTATCCCCCGGCTTACCGGTACATATGACTTAGTATTTATTGATGCCGCCAAAGGTCAATACCTTGATTATCTGGAGAAAGTTCTGGATAAACTTTCTCCAGAAGCCGTTATTATTGCTGACAACGTATTATTTAGAGGATGGGTACTTGATGAAACAGCTGCACCCAAACGCTTTCGCACAATTGTTAAACGCCTAAAGTCTTACCTTGATTTCGTTACTAATGATTTGAGGTTTGAGACGACAGTCCATCATATTGGCGATGGAATGGCTGTATCATTTTACAGGGAGAGACGAAGCAATGAAAAAACCGGAACTTTTAGCCCCTGCAGGCAATTTAGAGAAACTTAAAATAGCCCTTACTTACGGGGCTGATGCTGTATATATGGGAGGAAAAGCTTTTGGCTTAAGAGCATTTAGTGATAATTTTGAGCAGGATGATCTTAAGGAGGGTATTGACTTTGCCCATAGTCTTGGCAAAAAAACCTACATAACAATCAATATTTTTCCTCATAATGATGACCTGACAGGTTTGCCAGACTATATTAAGGATGTTGCCGCAATGGGAGCAGACGGTGTTATTGTCTCTGACGTAGGGGTCTTCCGTATCGCTCGCCAGGCAGCGCCTGCTTTGCCTATTCATATTAGTACTCAGGCTAACAGTACCAATTGGTCCACGGCCCAGTTCTGGCAGGAGCTAGGTGCAGCACGTATAGTACTGGCCAGAGAGCTTTCACTTAACGAGATACAGCTAATCAGGCAAAAAGTTGGTATTGAACTAGAGGCCTTTGTACATGGTGCTATGTGCATGTCATATTCAGGCCGGTGTCTAATAAGTAACTATCTGACAGGGCGCGATGCGAACCGGGGTGAGTGTGCGCAACCATGCCGCTGGAAATATCATCTCATGGAGGAAAGCCGCCCGGGAGTCTATTTGCCGGTTTTAGAAGATGAGCGTGGTACTTACATCTTTAATTCGAAAGATTTATGCCTCCTCAGCCACTTGCCGGAGTTAGTCAAAAGTGGCTTAAACAGTTTTAAAATTGAAGGCCGAATGAAAAGCGTCCATTATGTGGCTAGCGTTGTCAAGGTGTACCGAGAAGCAATTGACAGCTATGCCGCCTCACCGGCTGGTTTTTATATTAAGCAGTGCTGGCTTGATGAATTACAGAAAGTCTCACACCGGGAATATACAACTGGGTTTTATTTTAATAAAACCACTGAACAAGATCAGATATATACATCGTCAAGCTACATTCAAACCCATGACTTCGTGGGGTTGGTCAAAGAGTATAATCCGGCAACCGGTATGGCGGTAGTGGAACAGCGCAATAATATGAAAGTCGGCGAAGAAATTGAGATAATGCAGCCTGGGCAAGATAACTTTTTACAAACCATCAACACTATGTTTAATGTTGATGGAATGCCCATTGAAGTGGCTCCTCACCCTCAGCAGATTGTGGCAATACCTGTAGCTCGCCCGGTGGCGCCGTACGCTATGCTAAGGCGGCCGGAAATACGGCGGGGGGGATCATGAACAAGAGAGCGTTTGTACCGATATATATTCAAGTCGAACCCAAGGACGTTAATTTTATTAATCGGATAATGGAAGGGTATGAATATTTAGGTGTAGTCAGTACTTTGGATCGCATTGCCGGGATTTTAGTTATACGGGCAACGCCTGATACAGCCGGTGAAGTACATGATATACTTGCTAATCTTCCTATCAGTGTTCAATATATTAAACGCTGAATAACCAGCTGCCACTAAAAGCCATACTATACCTACTAACTATATTTAGAAGGTGATAGTATGGCTTATTCCAGTAGACGTATTTACCAGCTGGTTTTATTTTTTTTGTGCTTCTCCGGCCTGCTGGTCTTGAGATTGTTCTATCTCCAGGTTATCCATGGTCCGCAGCTGGCGTTGGAGGGGCTTAGTATCCGTGTTCAAGAACTGCCGGTAGATGTTGCCAGAGGTGAAATATTGGACCGTAACCGTATACCGCTGACTAATACCTCACAGCAATATAGCATTGTTATTTTTCCGGGTCAGATTGAAAATAAGACAGCAGCGGCATTTGCGAAGATTGACAGTGTGATCAGTTTAACGCCTGAATTGCTTGCAGCGGGTTTGCGGCGTTTAAATACCAGTGAATATCCTTTTCGATTAGCCGACAATATAGAGAGCAGTACGGCTAAACAAATTAACGATATGCAGATTCCTGGTATAGTAGCGGTTGCTGAAAAGGTGCGTTATGGACAAGGTTCTCTAGCATCTCATGTGGTCGGTTATATCAACTCTGCTGACAATAGAGGGGTAAGTGGGATTGAAAGCATGTATGATGCTTTGCTGCGGGGCAGTCAGCCTGAGTATGTAGCCGCAATTGTTGATGCCGGACAACAACTTATCCCTGGCTTAGGTTACAAAAGGATGAAACTGACAGAAGGTACCAGGGAAACCAATGTTATCTTGACAATTGATAAGCAGATCCAGCAAAATGTTGAAGAAATTATGAGCCGCACTGTTGTTAAAGGTGCGGTGGTAGTGATGCGACCTAGTAGCGGAGAAATACTGGCTATGGCTTCACGACCGACATTTGATGCCAATAATCTCAGCCAATATTTAGAGCAAAATAGTTCGCCACTGCTCAACCGGGCAGTTTCGTCTTATCAGCCCGGCTCGGTATTTAAATTAGTTGTTGCGGCTGCTGCTCTGGAAAATAAGACGGTGAAAATGGATGATGTTTTTTTTGATCACGGTTATATTGATGTTAACAATATCAGGTTTCAGGGGTGGGATTATGAGCAAGAGCCCAAGGGGCGGCTTACGATTACTGAGGCTATGGCTCACTCCAGCAACCCTGTATTTATTCAAATCGCGTTACATTTAGGAGCTGAGAAACTGATTGCTATGGCCCAAAAGCTTGGTTATGGATCACGGACTAAGCTCGAATTCTTTGGTGAAAGTGAGGGTAATTTACCAGAGGCTGACCAACTGTATCCGGGGGATTTAGCAAATTTGGCTATTGGTCAGGGCTTTTGTGAAGCCACACCTGTGCAATTGGCACAAACTGTGGCAACAATTGTTAATGACGGGATTAAGGTTGAGCCATATATAGTCAGCCAACTTACCAGTCAGGAAGGGGCAGTTGTAAAAAAATTTCATGAGCCTAATCAACGTGTGAGGGTTATGTCCCGTCAGACAGCTGAACGGTTACGGGGAATGATGGGGGCTGTCACTCAATATGGCACTGGAAAAGCCGCCTATGTGGAAGGCTTCGGTTCAGCGGGTAAAACAGGATCAGCTGAAACAGGAAGGACTAATAAAACTGGTCAGGGGATCAATCATGCCTGGTTTGTTGGCTTTGCGCCGCTTGAGAATCCGCAATATGTCATTGTGGTGTTTGTAGAGGAAGGAATGTCAGGCAGTAATGTTGCTGCTCCAATTTTCAGGGAAATAGCCACCTCAATTTTAAAAGATTAAGGCAAAAATCCCTATACAGGAAGGATAGAGGGAACAAGTTTTTTAGTAGTCAAAATAGAAATTATATGCTAAAATGTAAAAGCTAGTGCATACATGTATTTTTTGACAATAAGAAGAGTCTTAACTTACACAAAGTCAGACGCTGGAGATGATAGAATGGCAGCATGTAGAATGAAGGTATTGGTCATTCACGGGCCTAACCTGAATCTGCTTGGTATGCGTGAGCCTGAAGTATATGGCAAGACTACGCTTGATGATATCAATAACTCGTTAACTGGGCGGGCAAACGAATTAGGACTTGAGTTATCTATTGCACAGACCAACCACGAAGGTGTTATGGTTGATACTATTCAGCAGGCTCAGGATAATTTTGACTGTATTGTCATTAATCCTGCGGCTTTTACCCATTATAGTATTGCTGTGCGGGATGCGCTGGCAGCCGTAAATGTTCCGGCCATTGAGGTTCATTTGTCTAATATCTACCAAAGAGAAGAATTCCGTCATCGCTCAGTGACAGCGCCAGTGACGGTAGGGCAGATAGCCGGTTTTGGCGCCTCAAGTTACCTGCTGGCGCTAGAGGCAGCACATTATTTGATAGGGGCGCATAAGCGATGATCCAGCAGCGCTTGGTAAATCTGTATGATCTGATGACAGCTCACTGCCTGGATGGTATTGTGGTAACAAAGCCGGAAAACCGGCAGTATTTTAGTGGTTTTACCGGATCATCAGGAATGCTGGTTATCAGCAGACAATCCCCCCGATTATTGACTGACTTCAGATACCTTGAGCAAGCTAAACAGCAAGCGCCATTATATCAAATTATTCGTCATGGAACTGCAATTTATGATACTCTGGCAGAATCTGTGAAGGGATTAGGGCTTGGACGCATTGGTTTCGAAAGCGATTTTATAACTTGGGAAGTTTATCAAAAGTTGTCTGATTGTCTGGGAGAAACAGAGTTATTACCGGTAAAGCTTGACGGACTAAGAATCGTCAAAGATCAAAAAGAATTGGCTTTACTTACGAAAGCAGTGGCGATTGCCGATTCAGCGTTTAACGATGCATTGAAAATGATTAAGCCTGGAATAACCGAACTGGACATTGCGCTTGAGCTCGAATACCAAATGCGCAAGCTTGGCGCGGAAAAACCGGCATTTGATACGATTGTGGCATCAGGGCTTAGGAGTGCATTACCACATGGCCGGGCTTCAAATAAAATAATTGAAGCCGGAAACCTTATCACGATTGACTTTGGCGCAGTGTTCGAGGGGTATCATTCTGATATGACGCGAACAGTTGTGGTTGGAACAGCAACAGACAAGCAACGCGAGATCTACAATATTGTGTTAGTTGCTCAGCTAGCAGGCATTAATGCTGTGAAAGCCGGAAAAACTGGTAAAGAAGTTGACCAGATCGCCCGACAGGTAATTGACGATGCGGGCTATAGTAAATATTTTGGCCATGGTTTAGGGCATGGGGTTGGGCTTTTTATTCATGAGGAACCCAGATTGTCCCCATCCGGAGACATTAAACTAGCTCAAGGTATGGTAGTGTCTGTCGAACCGGGAATTTATCTTCCTGGCTGGGGTGGCGTGCGTATTGAAGACTTAGTGGTTGTTTCTGCTGATGGCTGCACAATTCTTACTGCTAGCAGCAAGGACTTAATAGAATTAGGCTAATTGACAGAACAATGGGGAGGCTTATCAATAATGATTTCGAGCAATGATTTTCGTACAGGGGTAACAGTTGAGATTGATGGCGACGTCTGGCAGGTAGTTGATTTTCAGCATGTAAAACCAGGGAAAGGTGCTGCATTTGTCCGGGCTAAACTAAAAAATGGACGTACGGGTGCTGTTGTCGAGCGTACCTTTAATGCTGGGGAAAAATTACCAAAGGCCCATGTTGAACGACGTGAAATGCAATACCTGTATGAGAGCGATGGCATGTTCAACTTAATGGATAATGAGAATTTTGAACAGATTGCTTTATCTGGCGAGCAACTAGGTGACGCCCGCAAATTCTTAAAAGAAAACATGAATATAGCGGTATTATTCTTCCAAGGTAATGTAATTGGTATTGATTTGCCGATGTCAGTAGAGTTGACGGTTGTGGAAACTGACCCTGGTATTAGGGGTGATACTGCAACCGGCGGTACTAAACCCGCTAAACTGGAAACCGGGCATGTTGTTCGTGTTCCGCTATTTATCAATATCGGTGAAGTTTTAAGAATTGACACCCGCAGTGGTGACTATATCGAGCGAGCCTAACAACTATTAGGCTTAAAAAACCCTCCGGAAGTTATGTTTTAATAAGCATTGGACATACTAAAAATAGTGTCCAATACCTAGAACATAGCTAAAGGGGGGGTAATTTTTATGAGAAACCTTAAGGAAAAAGTTGCCTATTTACATGGATTAACACAAGGGCTTAATGTTAACGAGAATTCATCTGAGGGTAAGGTTTTGCTTAATATTATTGACGTACTTGAATCGTTTGCCGATGAAGTCCAAAATGTCAATTTGGCACAGTTAGAGCTTGAAGACTATGTAGAGTCAATTGATGAAGATTTGACTGACCTCGAAGAGCAAATATATGAAGAAGATCTAGATGATGATGAGTATGATGACGATCTATATGATGAAGTTGATGAAGTTGATGAGGACGACATGGTCGAAGTGGCTTGTCCTGAGTGTCATGAATTGGTAACTTTTGAGTCGAACATATTAGATGATGAGGATGATATTGAGGTTACCTGCCCATATTGTGGCGGTGTAGTGTATGATAATGAACTGGACATCACTGTGGATAACCGGTATGACCAACGAGCTTCCGGCCATATTATGCATCCCGGTGTGTAGTGAGTTTAATGGACTTTTAAACTTCGGGAACACAGGGATTTTTTTAAGACTTAGCCCAAGGCTAAGTCTTTCTTTTTTTGTCATAAACTAAATTCCTAACACATATCTATGTAAAGAAAGGGAAGCGGCTGAGACTGAGACAAGTCGCCCTACAATAAATGAGGATGAAAGAATGTATGAAAAATATTCAAACTTCCCTAACTGAACATATTTATCCTGTTTTACCCCCCCACATTGCACGGCTAATTAGGGTATTGCCTGATAGTGTGCTGCATAAGGTCACTGAGATTCGTATCAGGGTTAATCAGCCACTGCAATTAGTTTTAGGCAACCATGATATGACTGTAACAGAAATCAATCAAACAGAGCAAACAACCCAGATATATCACTGTACTGCTGAAGATGTGAACAGAACCTTTCAACTGATATGTAAGAACTCGGTCTATGCCTTTGAAGAAGAATTAAGGCAGGGGTATTTGACAATTACGGGTGGACACCGGGTTGGATTGACTGGACAGGCAACGACCTTTGAGGGCACAATCAGGACACTAAAAAATATAGGCTCATTGAATATCCGTTTAGCCAGAGAAATACCAGGCTGCGCTGACCGTATTCTTCCATTTGTAGTAGCAAAAGAGCATAACGAAGTATTCAGTACCTTAATCATTTCTCCACCACGCTGTGGTAAAACAACAATCCTACGCGATTTAATCCGGCAACTAAGTATTGGTAACCCTTCGCTAGGTATTGTTGGTGTGAAAATCGGATTGGTTGATGAGCGCTCTGAGATTGCCGCCTGCCAATATGGTATTCCCAGCGTAGATTTAGGGCCGCGAGTTGATGTGCTTGATGCTTGTCCTAAGGCTAGTGGGATGTTGATGCTTATCAGATCTATGGCTCCACAAGTTATAGCCACAGATGAGTTAGGCCGAATGGAAGATGCCACTGCTGTACGGGAAGCTGTTTGTGCAGGCGTGAGGGTAATTGCAACTGCCCATAGCCGAACAATTGATGAATTTCAGAATCGTCCTTACGTTGGTGAGTTAGTGAAAGAAAGGGTTTTTGATCGGTACATTATATTAAGTAACCGGTCAGGACCTGGTACTATTGAGGAAATAGTTGATTCCCGGCAAGGAAGGGTAATATATACCAGCTTGAACGAGGTGAAAGTATGTGGTTGAAAATTCTCGGAAGTTTTATGGTTGTTATTGCAGGGGCTTGTATCGGGTTTAGTTTAGCAGCCTGTTATGTGGAACGTCCACGGCAAATCAGGCAGCTTATCAGCTGTTTATCAGCCCTTAAATCACACATTAATTATGTGGCACTGCCATTACCAGAGGCTTTATCCCAGTGTACCGGGGGCATTAGCGGACCGGTAGCTAATCTGTTTCATGCTATGTCAGAATTATTGAAAAAAAATGGCTGGCTTACTCCTCAGGCTGCCATGGTCCAGGCTATGAAAGAAACAGATTGTCTTGTTTTAAGTAAACCAGAACGGGAGATTATGGCTGTATTTAGTGCCAATTTAGGTGGCATGAACCGGGAAGAACAGCATAAATCCTTGGATTTAGTGCATGAACAGTTGTCCAGAATACAATACGAAGCTGAGAAGATCTGTGAGCAAAACGCTAAAATGTATCGATATTTAGGTGTTTGCGGGGGCGTGGCGGTAGTGATAGTTTTGGTATAAGGAAGTTATCTGATTAGTATAAGAGAGGAGCGAGTACGGAATGGGAATAGATGTGTTATTCAAAATTGCCGGAGTGGGCATTTTAATCTCAGTTTTTCATACTGCGTTAAAACAGGCTGGTAAAGAAGATATGGCTCATTTATGTACCCTTGCCGGTTTTGCCATGGTGTTGGTATGGGTAGTGCAACTATTAGGCCGACTGTTTAACACCGTTCAGGATGTATTTAAGTTGTTCTAAGGGGTGTAAACGCCATGGAAATCATACAAATTATCGGGCTAGGGTTTGTCGTTACGTTGCTAATTTTAATCATTAAACAACAGCGACCCGAACTTGCCGTCCAGCTGGCCCTAACATTGTCAACCATCATCTTTTTAATGGTACTTGGTAAGATTAATGTAGTATTGGACTTATTCCGGGATTTATCGGAAAAAGCCAATATTAGTCAAATGTATCTAAATACTATCCTTAAGATTATTGGTATTGCTTATGTCACTGAATTTGGTGCCCAAGTGTGCCGTGATGCCGGCGAAGGCGCAGTGGCTGGCAAGATTGAATTTGCAGGAAAAATATTAATTATGGTTATGGCGGTACCTATAATTGCATTGGTGTTAGAAACTATTGTGAAACTCATTCCTTAAGGTGGAATGCACGTGAAGAAAATCATAATTACAGCGATTATCTGCATTCTCTGGGTTAATATTGCCTGGGCTGCGTCTGATGCAAGCCCGGATTTACCAATGGAATTGCTGGAGAATACCTCAGTTAATCAGGTCAATCACTTTATTGAGGCTATTAATAAAGAATTGAACGAAGAAATACCGTTGTTATCTGCAGAAACAATCAAAGACATTGCAACCAAAGGCCTGTCGTTTAATTGGCAGACCATCTCAAATAAGTTTATTTCCTATTTATTTAAGGAAATAGCTACCAATATCCATCTACTGGGTAAATTATTATTTTTAGCGGTATTATGTGCTCTGCTGCAAAATCTGCAAAACTCATTTGAGCAATCAGCCATTTCATTATTGGCGTACAGTGTATGCTTTATCTTTTTATCAGTCATCGCGCTCAGTGCATTTTACCAAGGTCTGACGCTCGCCAGGGAGACAGTAAGCAATATGGTTGGCTTTATGGAGGCGCTGCTGCCCTTATTATTATCCCTCTTAGCCGGAGTCGGTGCATTAACATCTGCAGCTCTGCTTACGCCGCTAATGCTGCTGGTTGTAAGCGTAACAAGTGTTGTTGTCAAAGACATAATTCTACCACTGTTGTTCTTAACAGCCATCCTGGAGTGTGTTAACTATCTTTCTGGAAGCTATAAGCTTAGCAATTTGACAGGAGTACTTAAGCAAGCCGGAATGATGACACTGGGCTTAGTATTGGTTGTTTTTATTGGTATCGTAAGTATTCAGGGAGTTGCTGGCAGTGTTGCAGACGGTTTAACATTAAGAACCGCCAAATATGCAACTGCAACTTTTATACCTGTAGTAGGTAAAATGTTTGCTGATACTGTCGAACTCGTTATGGGGGCATCTCTGCTGCTGAAAAACGCAGTCGGCATTTTCGGAGTATTGGCTATTGCATTGATATGTGCATTGCCGTTAATTAAACTAATCTCGTTAATTGTAGTAATAAAGATTGCCGGGGCACTGATTCAGCCCATGGGTGATGAAAAAATGGCTAAGTGTCTTGACGCTATGGGGAATAATCTACTTTTAGTCTTTGGTGCATTATTAACAGTTGCCCTGATGTTCTTTTTAGTAGTAACTATGATAATCGGTGCTGGTAGTGTTGCCATGATGCTACGCTAGAGAAGCTTGGCCGGTAGGTGATAATGTGATAGAATCTATTACTGCTTGGGTTAAAAGTATTATATTTGTGGTATTATTCGCCTCATTCTTAGAGCTTCTGCTGCCTAATAATAGTATGCAGCGCTTTATACGGGTGATTTTGGGTTTATTTATTATGCTGGCTATTTTAAATCCTGTTATCAATGTTTTAGAAAATAAGCTGTCAACAGACCAGATTCCTGCATTGGCCCAGACCAGCAGTACTTTATCTGATGCTGAAATCTTGAGCGCCAGCACTCATGTTGTTGGTAAACGAGATCAACTAGCCCGTGAGTTGTATGCCAGAGATTTATCCAAGCAAATTAGGGCAACAGTGCTGGCCATTGATGGTGTGGCCAATGCTAAGGTTACAGTAGTTATTGCCGATGATACGCCGTCAGGAAGTAAGTCCATGGGGAAGATTAGCACCGTAATAGTCTATGTTGAGCCGGGGTTTACTGCAGATGAACGAAAAATTGCGAAAGTCGCCATTGGATCTAAGGCAGTCGAAACCCCTAAAGAATCAGGTAAACTATCGCCAGCAGTAATCGACAAGGTGAAAAGGGTGGTGACTGAGTTATATCAGATTAAACTTAGCCAAGTCGAGGTTAAACAGATAAAATAGGAGGTTAGCATGATATGAGTGCGTTAGGAACTTCGCTGAAGGGATGGCTGTCCGGAGCAAAAAAAGTTGTTCCCAGCCAACTTTTAAAGGATGGCGTGATAAACGCCAGGCTGATCTGGCTCGGATTACTTGGAATTATGCTACTGTTAATCGGGGGAGTATATGAACCGTTTGCAGAAAAGCCCCAACAATATGCTCCGATTGAAACTGCCAAAGTAACACCGACTGTCAGCCGCGGCTATGAAGAAGCGCTTGAAAGTAAATTATCTAATTTACTGGCGCAGGTTAAGGGTGCTGGTGCTGTATCTGTGAATATAACATTAGAAACTGGTGGTTTGCAGGAGACTGCTAAGAATATTACCAAAGAGACAAAAACAGTGCAGGAGAAAGATAATGCGGGCGGTATACGTACAACAACTGAAACTAAAGAGTCCGAACAAGTATTATTAAGCAAAGAAAACGGTGCTGACCGGCCTGTAATGGTACGGGAATACAAACCGGTCATTAAAGGTGTACTGATCGTATCAGAAGGGGCTTATGACTCGACAGTGAAGGCCAATCTTACTAAAGCAGTGGAATCAGGATTAGGGATTCCCCCGTATAAAATTACAGTACTGCCGCAAAGAAAGTGAGGTTAGAGGTATGAGAATATTTTCGGTTTTATCTATAAATAAAGTGGGTAAATTCGCTGCGTTTGTAGTTGCCGCTGGCATACTTTCACTACTTATCAGCGGTGCTTGGAACTACGCTCAGGACATGCGTCAGACAAGAGCAAACAGATCAAATGCGATGCAAGTAACCAAACCGGTCATTACCGATCAGGTTGTGCCAGCGATGGCTCCTGACTTTTTTACCGAATATCGCCTTGAAAGAGATAAGATTAGAAGCGAACGATCTGATCTATTGCGAGAGATTATAAAAGATGCTAAAACCGAAGATACTAAACATCAGGCTCAGGAAACCATTCTAAAAATGACCTTGGAAAAGCAGCGGGAAGCAGAAATGGAGAACCTAATTAAAGCTAAAGGCTTTGGAGATGCTCTGGTATTTATTCGGGATAACTCAGTAAGCGCAGTTGTTAAAACAACAGCACTCACCCGGGAAGAAGTTGTGCAAGTGGCTGAAGTGATTTGCCGTATTGCCGGGGTTAAGCCTGAGGATGTTACTGTTAGCGCTAAACCTTAAGTGGAGCTCAGTGGCTCCTCTTATTTTTTCACCTAAATTGTAAAATTGGAAAAAGCTTGGTATAATAATAAGGTTATAAGATATCTGACTGTGTAATAGATTGTAGTAGCTAAAGATTTTGGGGAGGGTTGGAATGGAAAAGAGAGAGCGAATGGAAAAGACTGAGCATAATGATGTTGGTTCTATTAGGATCGCTGATGAAGTTGTTGGCATAATCGCCGGGCTTGCGGCAACCGAAGTTACCGGCGTTGCTGGGATGAGTGCTGGTTTAGTTGGTGGCATCGCAGAAATGCTGGGCAAAAAAAATCTCTCCAAAGGGGTTAAGGTTGAGGTTGGCGAACGCGAAGCGGCTGTAGATCTATATATCATTGTTGAATATGGCGTACGTATCCCCGATGTCGCGCTAAGAGTCCAGGAAAACGTCAAACGGGGGATTGAATCTATGACAGGCCTTGATGTTGTCGAAGTTAATATTCATGTTCAAGGTGTAGGATTTGCTCCAGAAGGTAAAGAAGAAGATATTAGGGTAAGATAATTGGGAGAGGCCAAAGAAAGGAGATTGCTATGGGGATCATTGACCGCATTATCCTATCTATTTACACATTTTTATTGGCTTTTTTATCATTCGCTGCTATTCTCCTGTCTTTACGCCTTATTCCGTTGGAATTGGCGTGGACAAGCATTGCACACATGTATGGTCAATGGGAAGCTTCGCTGGTTGGAGCGGTGTTTTTTCTGGTAAGCATCAGACTGCTTTTGGCTGGCCTTCGCTCCCGTAAAGCCAAAGATACCATTGTTCATCATAATGAAATAGGAGATGTACATATTTCACTTGACGCAGTGGAGAATCTGGTGGAGAAGATGGTACGACATATTCGCGGTGTACGTGGAATCAAGGTAAAGGTGGCGTTAGCCACTCAGGGAATTACAGTGAAGATTAAAGCGGTAGTTAGCCCGGAGAGTCACGTACCGACTGTGGCTGGTGAAATTCAAAAGCGTGTTCATGAGTATATAAAAAATACTGTAGGTATCGACCTGGCTGATGTTCAGGTTACCGTAGAAAACATCAGCAATGATTTTAAAGCTAAACAGCGTGTTGAATAGGGGTGACAGAATTGAATTCCAAACTACTGGAGGAAATCTGGCAGCACCATAGCGGTAAACTTCTTGGGGTGCTCTTTGGCTTTATGTTTGGCATCCTTGTCATAACTTTTGGGTTTTTCCGTACACTATTTGTAGTTTTATGCGTTATTGCCGGTTATGTAGTGGGTAAACGTATTGACCAAAAAGAAGATATTATGGAAATATTGGATAAGCTTCTACCTCCTGGTTACAACCGGTAGGAGCTTTTAGAAAGAGGGAAATTATGAGCCGTAGAAAGGCCCGCGAGATGGCTGTACAAGCATTATTTCAATTGGATTTTAACGCAGGTGTTAGTAATGACGAAGCACTCAATGCTGTATTTAGTGAGCGTGAAGACATTAATGAGAATACCAAACTCTATGCTAAGTCATTGGTTGAAGGAACATATAACAATTTAGCTGCTATTGATGATTATATATCAGAGTTGTCACGGGAATGGAAAATTGAACGCATGGCAGGTGTTGACCGTAATATAGCCCGGATGGCCATTTACGAAATGAAATATAGTAATGAGCGATTACAGCCAGGTGTCGCTATTAATGAAGCTGTTGAACTGGCAAAAACTTTTGGTACTGAGGATTCAAGCCGATTTATTAACGGAATTCTGGGGTCAATAGTAAAGAACAACGGACTGTCATGAACTATTCGTTGGGAATAGATACTAGTTGTTATACAACCTCAGTAGCGATATTGAATGAGCTGGGGCAGCTAGTAGCCGATTGCCGGAGAATTTTGAGGGTCAAAAACGGTGGCCGAGGGCTTCAGCAATCGGAAATGGTGTTTCAGCATACACGGAACATGCCTGAACTATTTGCTGAGGCATGTTGTAATTTTCCCAGGCCAGTATCATTTAAAACCATAGCTGTTTCAGCTTTTCCCCGGCCATTGCCTGATTCCTATATGCCGGCATTTTTGGTGGGGGAAGGTTATGCTAAGGTGCTGGCGTTGACTCATAATGTGCCGCTCTATCGCATTAGTCATCAAGAAAATCATATTTTGGCGGGAATTTGGTCAGCAGGTGGTCCTAAGTCAGCGAATTTTCTTGCTGTTCATTTGTCTGGCGGTACAACTGAAATTGTGAAAGTGTCAGCTGATGCAAACAAAGCGGATTCAAGTAGATTGTCGACGGAGATCATTGGTCGTAGCCAGGATATTCATGCCGGGCAGCTAATCGATCGTATTGGGGTTCTGCTGGGGTTATCTTTTCCTGCTGGCCCTCAACTGGAAGCTCTTGCTGCGCTATATCGTGACCAAGCTGTAAAAATACCGGTAAGTATCCGGGAAGCAACTGTTAGTTTTACTGGACCGGAGACCCATGTTCGCAAGCTTATTGCCCAGGGTACTGACAGGGGGGCAATTGCTGCAGGTGTGGAACTTTGTATTTCCAAAGCGGTAACGGCTATGATCAACCACGCGGTTATAAATACTGGTCTTACTGAGGTATTACTCGTGGGCGGGGTAATGGCAAACCGATTTATTAGGAATTACCTGTTAGAGCACCTGGAACATACGGGTGTGGCCAGGCTGTACTTCCCTGACAATATCTATAGCCCGGATAATGCAACAGGTGCTGCCTATTTTGCGTTAAACGCCGGACAGACACCCCTATAATTCACCATTGCAGACTCCTTTGCATATGATACATAAACTCGTATGCCGGGAGGTGACACCATGGTACCCTATATTCTAGCAGGTGCAGCCATTGGATCAGTTGTTGGGCATCTTATTCCGCCCGGATATTTTTTCTGGTTTGTGGTGGGAGGGGTGAGCGGATATTTGACGCAACGCTATTTCGGTTCCCGATTTTAGATGCATAATAATCTTTACCCAGACTTATGTCTGGTTTTTTTTGCATTTATAGGTTATTATTATAAAATAAGACTTAGAATCAGGTTGGTAGTTACCCAGCCGCTTTAATCTCCCAGCATAGATGTTAGGGAGGTCTTAGAGCGGCTTAATCATCAGATAACAACGTAATAATAAAGGATTCGACCGGTTTGAATCAAAAATATGATGTGAATAAATCAGGTGAATGAATATGAGCAGCATATATACCGTCAGTGATCTTACTAAATATATTAAAGGGATGTTTGACAAAGACTCTAAACTAGTGTCAGTTGCTATTAAGGGCGAGTTATCAAATTTTAAATTACACTATTCAGGTCACTGCTATTTTACGCTTAAGGATGCCGGCTCTCAAATAAAAGGGGTTATGTTTAAAAGCCGGGCGCAATTTTTAAAATTTGAACCACGCGATGGGCTTAAAGTAATCGCATTTGGTCAGGTGACAGTATTCGAGAGGGATGGGCAATATCAGCTTTACGCCGACCAGTTAATACCAGATGGCTTAGGGGAACTAAGTATTGCTTTTAACCAGCTTAAAGAAAAATTGGCAACAGAAGGACTGTTTGATGAAAGCCGTAAACAACCGCTTAAACTTTTGCCCAAAGCGGTTGGGATTATAACCTCACCAACCGGGGCGGCACTAAGAGATATTATTACAGTTGCCAAACGGCGCCACCCCGGTATGCAACTTATTCTGTATCCGGTTCAAGTACAGGGACTGGAGGCCCCGGGGCAGATTGTACAGGCTATTCGTGCGTTTAACAGCCTTGGTAATGTAGATGTTATTATTGCTGGCCGGGGTGGCGGCTCAATCGAAGAGTTGTGGGCCTTTAATAATGAGATGGTAGTGCGTGCTATAGCTGAATCCAGCATCCCAATTGTATCAGCGGTGGGTCATCAAACAGATTATACATTAGCAGACTTTGCAGCAGATCGTCGGGCTGCAACACCTTCACAAGCTGCCGAGCTTGTTGTCCCGGATGTTTATGAATTAAAGCGGTACATTAATACACTGCAAACTATGCTGGAAAGTAATACGCGGTCTTACCTTAAAGAGCGGCGGCAAGTTCTTCGGCAGCTTCGTGATAATAAAGTATTTATTCAGCCGGAAAAGCTTTTTGCCGACAAAAAGCAACTGACAGATCTATATGTCGAACGCTTGGGACAAGCGGTGCAAAAAGCGATTTTTTCTAAACAGCATGCTTTTAAAATACTTACAGAAAAACTCTCCATACTTAATCCACTTGATGTATTGGCAAGAGGATACTGTCTGGCTCGCACACCTGAGGGAGAAGTTATAACCAAGGCCATTCAGGTAACGCCAGGGCAGTCGTTGGAGATTATTTTAAGCCAAGGACGACTGGATGTTGATGTTGTTAAGGTAAGGGAGGACAAAAATGGCTAATAAAGCAAATAATAAGCAAAACAATGTATGTTTTGAGGATGCTCTTGGCAAATTAGAAGTAATTGTAAAACAGCTAGAAGCCGGTGAATTACCGCTGGAAGAAGCATTAGATAGATTTGGCGAGGGCATCTCTTTTGCCAAACTTTGTTTTGAACGTCTCAATGCTGCCGAAGCCCAAGTGGATAAAATTTTGCAGCAGGAACAGGGACGTCTGGTTGAAAAACCGCTTAATCTGGTGGAGGCTGATTAACTGCTATGATAGAACAATATTCACTAGGTCATTATTGCCGGCATAAAGTCAATTTAATTGATAGTGCTCTTGCACAATACACGCCCGCCGATGCCTATCCACCTATAATCTATGATGCGATGCGTTATAGCCTGGTTGCTGGTGGTAAAAGATTACGACCGATTATGCTTATGGCTGCTGCCGATGCTGTAGGCGGCTGTGGTGCTAATTATTTGCCTGTTGCCTGTGGCTTGGAAATGATCCATACATATTCACTTATCCATGACGATTTACCAGCCATGGATAATGATGATTACCGCCGCGGTAAACTTACTAATCATAAAATATTCGGTGACGGCATGGCTATCTTAGCCGGTGATGGTTTATTGACCGCCGCATTCGGCACGATGCTGTCACAGCCAAATGTCGATTCTGCAATTTTAGTCAATGTAGTTAAAGAAATAGCTGCCGCTGCTGGCGCTTCCGGCATGGTTGGCGGCCAGGCAGTTGATCTGGCCTCTGAAGGGCAAATTATTGATGCGAAAACCTTGAAGTTTATGCATCAGGCTAAAACCGGCGCATTATTTAAGGCCGCACTACGTGCAGGAGCCTTGTTGGCTAATGCCAGTAAGCACAAAATTGAAGCACTAACTCACTACGCTGATCATTTTGGTCTGGCTTTTCAAATTACAGATGATATTCTTGATGTAATCGGTACTCAAGATAAGATTGGCAAGCCTGTGGGTAGTGACATGCGGAATCAGAAGGTAACCTATGTAACACTATATTCACTGGAAGGTGCCAAACAATTAGCACAGCAAGCTGTAGATAACGCCTTAGTCAGCTTAAGCGAATTTGGGTCTGAAGCTATAATTCTGCGTGACTTAGTAGAATATTTAATCACTCGTGAGGCCTGAGGTGTAAATAATGTCCGAATTTATGGCGGGAATTGGGAAGAATATTATATTGATGACTGCCATTACCGCATGGTTCACGGCACAAGTTTTAAAAACAATAACATCTTACTGGCGACATGGCGCGTTTAATGCAGAACGGCTTGTTGGTGCCGGTGGTATGCCCAGTTCACATACTGCATTAGTGGTAAGTCTGGCTGTTGGTGTAGCACTTAGGGAAGGGATTGACTCCGATTTATTTGCCGTAGCCGTCGTACTGGCCGGTATCGTTATGTACGATGCTGCCGGAGTGCGCCGTGCGGCAGGAAAGCAGGCTAAAGTAATTAATAAATTAGTTCGCGAGATGCGGGTGGAACACAAGGTCCGGGATACCAGACTTAAAGAGCTATTAGGGCATACGCCGCTTGAGGTATTGGGCGGGGCCGTTCACGGTACCCTTATTGCCTATGCGTTTTATGTATTTTATAGATGAATGTTAGTCTTCAAATATGCTATAATGTGTTTAAAAATAGACATTATCTGTAGCAACCTATATGACGTCTGTCAGGGAAAGCGGGGAAGATAGTTTGGGGAAACTGCTTGATGGCATTAATGGGCCACAAGACCTTAAAAGCCTTTCTTTGGGGCAATTAGAAAAGCTCGCCGGGGAAATCCGCGAGCTTCTTATACATACGGTGTCTGCTAACGGAGGGCACCTTGCACCTAATCTAGGTGTTGTTGAATTAACACTGGCTCTTCACAGAGCATTTGACAGTCCTAATGATAAATTTATTTGGGATGTGGGACACCAGGCATACGTACATAAAATATTAACAGGCCGCCGAAACAAGTTTTCCACACTAAGGAAAACCGGCGGCATTAGCGGCTTCCCCAAAAGATGTGAAAGCCAACACGATGTTTTTGGAGCCGGACACTCGAGTACCTCGATATCTTCAGCCTTAGGTGTAGCGCTGGCTCGTGATATATCAGGCGATAGTTATAATGTTGTCGGAGTGATTGGAGATGGCTCACTTACCGGCGGGCAAGCATATGAAGCACTTAATCATGCCGGACACCTCAGTATAAATCTTACGGTTATCTTAAATGACAATGAGATGTCTATAGCTAAGAATGTGGGCGCAATGTCAGAATATCTGGCAAAAATGCGTACCGCTCCTACGTATTCAAAAGTAAAGCATGATATTGAGTATTTACTGCGCCGGATTCCTGCGATAGGTGATAGTGTTGCTAAAACAGCAGAACGGGTAAAAGATAGTTTAAAATATTTCTTGGTGCCGGGAATGCTGTTTGAGGAATTGGGATTTACCTATTTTGGGCCGATTGACGGCCATAATATTCCCTTAATTCTGGATGTTCTTGACAAAACGAAAAGCATTAAAGGCCCGGTACTTATTCATTTACTTACGCAAAAAGGGAAAGGATATGCTCCCGCAGAATGTAATGCCGATAAGTTTCATGGTGTTGGGCCATTCTGCATTGAAACCGGGGAAGTAATAAAAACAGGGGGTGCCCCCTCCTATACCCAAGTGTTTGGTGATACATTGGTCAAACTGGCTGAGCAAAACCCTAATATTGTTGCAATTACGGCAGCTATGCCTGAGGGAACAGGGTTAAAAAATTTCTCAGCCAGATACCCTAAACGTTTTTTTGATGTGGGCATTGCCGAGCAACATGCCGTTACCTTAGCAGCAGGTATGGCCACCCAGGGCAAGAGGCCGATAGTTGCCGTATATTCTACCTTTATGCAGCGCGGCTACGACCAGATACTGCACGATGTGTGCCTGCAAAATCTTCCGGTTATATTTATGTTAGACCGGGCCGGTATTGTTGGCGAAGATGGGGCAACTCACCATGGCGTCTTTGACTATTCCTTCTTACGCCACATTCCCAATATAGTTATTATGGCACCTAAAGACGAAGATGAGCTTCGGCATATGCTCTATACCGCTACTCAACTAAACGCACCTGTCGCTATTCGCTATCCTCGCGGCAATGGTCTTGGTGTAGAGTTAAAACCGGAGTTCACTAAAATTGAATTAGGAAAGGCAGAGGAACTCTTACCAGGGAAGGATGTCGTGTTTCTTGCAGTTGGAACCATGGCTGAACCCTGTCGCAACGCCGCTACCCTTTTAGCAGAAAAAGGTATTGTTGCAGGTGTAGTAAACGCACGATTTGTTAAACCCCTTGATGAGCAGATTATCCGGCAACTGGCAAGGGATAAAGGTGTTATTATTACTGTTGAGGATAATGTGTTAGCTGGAGGATTTGGCTCAGCGGTACTTGAATACATTAATTCACAGCACCTTAATTGGGTAAAAGTGTTACGTCTGGGGCTACCGGACAAGTATATTGAGCACGGGCCCCGCAATTATTTAATGGCCCAATACGGCTTAGATCACCTGGGAATTGCGGCCAGTGCCGAAGCATTTATCCGGCAATTTGGTGTACGAAAATGACAGGATCACGTGCAAAAGAGCGTCTTGATGTCCTATTAGTCGAAAAAGGATTGGCCACCAGCCGTGAACGGGCCAAGGCCTATATTATGGCTGGACTGGTAACTGTTAATGGCCAAAAAACAGATAAAGCCGGAACTGTTGTAGCTGTCACCGCTCATATAGCTGTCCATGGGGACAGCATTGGCTATGTTAGCAGAGGCGGACTTAAACTGGCTAAAGCGCTTGATCAGTTTAGCATAGACTTAAATGGCAAGGTAATGGCTGATGTGGGCGCATCAACCGGCGGGTTTACTGATTGCGCCCTGAAGAATGGTGTTGCTAAAGTATATGCCATTGATGTTGGTTACGGGCAATTAGCATGGTCACTTAGGACCGACGCCCGAGTAATAAACATGGAACGCACCAATATTCGCAATATAACATCAACCGATTTAGGTGAATTATTAGATTTTATTTCAATTGATGTAGCCTTTATATCACTTGATAAAGTAGTGCCGGTAATAAAAACACTACTTGCCCCACACGGGGTAGTAGTAGCACTTATTAAACCACAATTTGAGGCAGGGCGGGAAAAAGTAGGTAAAAAAGGTGTAGTCCGAGATCCTGCTGTTCATCGTGAAGTTATTAACAATGTCGTAAATATGGCTGGCTTACTCTCCCTGGTGCCTTTAGGACTGACTTTCTCTCCAGTTAAAGGGCCAGAGGGCAACATTGAATATCTTTTATATCTGGCAAATTATCCGGCCGATGCTGCAGTAGACGAGGCAAGTATTGCTGCCGTAGTCGCTGACGCCCATGCCAATTTAACGGGATGACGGAGGAATACGGCGTGTTGACTGTAGGGCTGTTTCCCAACACAAAAAAACAAAGTATTAGTACAGTGTTGGGCTGGATTGTGCAGTATTTTAAGGAACATAATGTACGAGTGGTGTTACCGGAAGATGCTGCTTTGGAACTTAAATGTACTAATTTAGCTGGCAAACTGGAATGTGTAAAAAATGATATTACATTGGGAATTACCTTAGGCGGTGATGGAACACTCTTAAATACCGCCCGGGAGATTGCTCCTTTCGGTATCCCTGTCTGTGGAGTAAACATGGGCAATCTTGGATTTTTAACTGAGATTGAAGTGCCTGATCTAAGTACTGCGTTAGACAGGCTGGTACGTGGTGATTATTACATTGAAGAACGCCTCATGCTGGATGCCGTTGTTATCCGCGATGGGAGCCCTATTTACATTTCACCGGCACTCAATGATATTGTTGTTGCTAAAGGCGGATTTTCACGTATGATAAAATTAAAGTTGTTTATTGATGAAGAACTCACTGCCGACTATCCTGCCGATGGATTAATCATTGCTACTTCAACCGGTTCAACAGGCTATTCTTTGTCTTCAGGCGGACCCATTATTAACCCTAAGCTGAAAGTGATTGTTATTACACCTATTTGTCCTCATACACTGCATTCGCGTGCATTGGTCATTTCTGAGCATGAAGAGATAAAAGTACGGATGCAGGCAACACATGACGATATTGTCCTTACCGTAGATGGCCAAGCAGTATATAGCCTTTTGCCGGATGATACGGTAGTTGTCCGACGCTCGCCATTTCGTGCTCGCTTTATCCGTTTTACCGGCAAGAGCTATTATGAAACATTGCGAACTAAACTACGAGGCGGTCGAGATGCAAACTGCTAATGCAGTTGTAATGGCCCAACGATTCATAAAACCTAAACTTCTCACTGCTAGTCTCGTTGTTGATGCCACTGCCGGTAATGGTAAAGATACTTTGTTTCTAGCAGATAGTACACCCAATACAACAGTTGTCTGGGCTTTTGACATTCAGGCTCAGGCTCTTACTAAAACAAATGAGTTGCTTACTAAGCATAAGCTAGCTGATAAGGTGCACCTTGTTTTAGATAGTCACGCCCATATGCACCAGTATATTAAGCAGCCGGTAGATGCAGCAATGTTCAATCTGGGATATTTGCCAGGAGGAGATCATGAAGTAAGTACATCCTCAGAGACTACGATACAAGCGGTCTCCCAAACGTTGCAATTACTCAGACCAGAAGGGCTGATTACTATCGTCGCCTATCCCGGATATGAGCATGGCAGGGTGGAGCTCCAAGACATACTCCATTATTTTACAAGCTTAAGTCAAAAAGAATTTACTGTTGCCTGCTGGTCAATAGTAAATCAAAAGAATTCTCCGCCAATTTTATATTTAATCGAAAAAAATGAGGAGTGAATAGCTTGAAGGCTCTGCGTCACTCAAAGACTAAAGAAATCATTGACCGATATATAATTGAAACTCAGGAAGACTTGGCAGAGGCGTTGAGTAAGCACGGTATTGATGTTACTCAGGCAACCGTTTCGCGTGATATTAAAGAGCTTATGCTTATTAAGGTTCCTACCGGCGATGGCCGGTATCGTTATGCATTTCCGCCCGAGCAGAATATTATTATGTCGCAGGCCCGTTTGGAGCGTACCTTTCAGGACTCTATCGTAGCAATTGACTTTAGTCAAAATATTGTCGTTCTCCGAACCCTACCAGGCATTGCTCAGGCTGTTGCTTATGCAATTGATTATGTAAAATGGCCCGAGATTATTGGCACAGTGGCCGGTGATGATACTATTTTTGTATTAGTAAAACCTATGGATGCTGTCCCACAAGTTATTGCTAAATTCCGATCGCTCATGGGTAGTGGAATAGGCGTGGTTTGAGGAGAGGTAATCATGTTAAAGTCACTTACTGTCATCAATTTTGCGCTTATTGATAAAGCGCATATTGAATTTGTGCCTGGCCTCAATATCCTGACTGGAGAAACAGGGGCGGGCAAGTCTATTTTAATTGATGCTTTGTCAGCTATTATTGGCGGCAGAGCCTCTGGAGACTCTATCCGTTCAGGAACTGATCATTTTCGCATAGAGGCAGTTTTTGACATAACAGGTGTAGGTTCTCTGCAAGACTTTCTGGATGAACAGGGAATTATCGGTGAAGATGATGGTACCGTAATTATTGCCCGACGTTTGAGCAAGCATGGGAAGAATTCTATTCATATCAATGGATGCCAGGTCACACTAAGCATTTTGCGGCAAATTTGTGAAAAACTTGTGGATATGCACGGCCAGCATGAAAATCAAGCGCTATTAAAACCTGAAACCCATTTGGCACTCACAGATGCTTTTGCAGCCAGCATTAAATCTAAACTTGGCCAATATCGCCAGACATTCAAAGCTTGGCAAGAAGTTAAAAACAAGCTAGTAGCGCTAACCCAGGATTCACGTGAACGTATGCAGCGCGAAGAGATGCTCACCTGGCAAACACAGGAGATTGCTGCCGCAGCGTTAGTTCCAGATGAAGAGGAAAAGCTGGAAAGCCAGATTAGAGTGCTGGCTAATGCTGAGAAAATTATTAACTCTGTATCCCGTTCTTACATGTTATTGAGTCAGGGTAATAAAGGCTTTAATGGGATTATAGCCTGTCTTGCTGATATTAAGCGGGATCTTGAATTAGCTGCCCGCTTTGATGAGACAATTAATCAGCAGTTGGGAGTTGTGACTGAATCCCTTTACCAATTAGAAGAAACCATGGGTGAGCTTAGGGATTACCGTGAGAATATAGATTTTAATCCCGCCAAATTAGCTAAACTCGAAGATCGACTTGATGTAATCCATAAACTGAAAAAAAAATATGGAGCAACAGTTAAAGAGATATTAGCTTATTATGAGCGTGCAGCAGAGGAACTTGCGGCAATTACGCATTATGATGAGAGTGTAAGTAAGCTTGAGCAGCAAGAGTGCGAGCACAAGCTACAAGTAGAGAAACTTGCTAGCGAAATTGATAAGCTCAGGCAGCTGGCCGGACAAGAAATGGGGCAGCAAATATCAGCCCATCTGGCGGATTTGGGAATGTCAAAGGCGCAATTTATCGTCGATGTTAAACGCAATAAGCATTATTCTGCAACTGGTGCCAATGATGTTGTTTTTCTGTTTTCAGCCAATCCAGGTGAAGAACCCCGCTTATTACATAAAATTGCATCAGGTGGTGAGTTGTCGCGAATTGCTTTAGCGATAAAAACGGTATGCTCAGAACGTGACGAAACTACGACAATGGTATTTGATGAAGTTGATGCTGGCATTGGCGGACAGACAGCACAAAAGGTAGCTGAAAAAATTGCCAGGATTGCTTCATTTGACAAACAGGTTTTATGTATTACCCATCTACCACAAATTGCTTCGATGGCTGACTGCCATATTTATATCGAAAAAATTATTGAAGATGAACGGACAATGACTCAAGTAACCCGGCTAACCCCTGATGCTCAATTGAAGGAATTAGCCAGAATGGCCTCTGGTGATATAACACAACTTTCCATTGATAATGCAGCACAGATGTTAGAAACGTCAATGAAAAAAAAAGCAAATTGGAAATATAAAGCGCAAGCGTGAGCTTGCGCTATTTTTATTTACGAGAAGGGTCAAAATCAGCTTCCAAGGCAATAAATGCTAATAATTCCGGAATAATCCCCTTTAAATTCGGGAAACTCTAAGTTTGCAACCGGTTGAACAAAAAATAATTTAAATGAAAGGCTGAGTGGCAAATTTGGGAAGAATGTAATAGGGAGTGATGGAAGAAAACATGAGAAGATTTAATCGGCTATTGAGTAGCAAGCTGATTTGGGCAATATTGATTATCAGCGCAATCTTTGCATTTTGTCTTTCTCCCCAATTCCGAAGTATTTACGGTCTTCCCGTGCATATCCGGATTATTGAAGGTGAGTCGGCACTATTTGATGTGAATTTTCCGCTTACCGTTTCTGTCAAGCATGATGATGACAGTATTCGCGTACAAACGTACGAGTCATTGCCAATTATTGCATTATCACGGCCGGTATCACTTGAACCTGTTAAACTTGGGCAATCAACTGTAGAGTTTAAGTTGTTCGGAATAATACCATTCCGTACTGTCCAGGTGGATGTGCTGCCACCAATTAAGTTGATTCCAGGCGGTCACTCCATTGGTGTAATGCTCAGATCGCAAGGCGTTATTGTTGTCGGGAATTCACCAGTACTCAATATGCAGGGGCAATATGTCACTCCAGCCAAAGATGCCGGGATAACAGTAGGGGATGTTATTATTAGTATTAATGGCATTCCTGTACAAAGCGATACACAAGTAGCCGAAATTATCGATGACAGTGGTAAAAACAACCGAGATATTGATGTTTTGATTAAGCGTATGGAAGGTCAACAGCATATTAATGTATCACCGACGTTATGCCATGATACCAAACGTTATCGAATTGGCTTGTTTGTACGCGACAGTGCAGCAGGTGTTGGAACACTGTCTTTTTATGAACCCGAATCAAAAATTTACGGGGCTCTAGGTCATATTATTACTGACAGTGATACTAATCAGCCCATTGATTGCGACCAAGGCAAAATTGTACTTGCCACAGTCTCAGGAATTCAACATGGTACCAGAGGCCATCCTGGTGAAAAAATAGGTGTTTTTATTGAAGAAGATCAACTACTAGGACATATCAGTAAAAATACCCCCTTCGGAATTTACGGTGAACTAAGTTCTACATTACCCAATGAGAAATATCCGCAGGCCATTCCAATAGCCTCTATGAGCCAGGTTCAAGTGGGACCTGCGGAAATGCTGACAGTAGTTGACGGCCAGGCAATTGAACAGTTTAGTATTGAGATCCAAAAAGTCAATCTACAAGAAACGCCGGAAAGCAAAGGATTAGTGATTAAAGTAACTGACCCGAAATTAATTGAAAAAACAGGCGGTATTGTTCAGGGAATGAGTGGCAGTCCAATTATTCAAAACGGTAAAATAGTCGGTGCCGTGACTCATGTTTTTGTGCATGATCCAACAAGCGGTTATGGCTGCTTCGTTGATTGGATGCTTATGGAAAGTGGGATAATTCCCAAAAAAGAACGCCATTCTGCCAGAAAACTATTTACGTTTTCTGGCAGTTTTTTTGTACTTATAAAGAAGTATATCAAAACTACTTGTCACAATCTAAGGCTATATATATAATTAAGATAAGATTCACATTTTTATAAAAATAAAATGGATTCTTTTTCCAAACAAGGAAGGAAATGGTGCAAGTTT
>NZ_DATMXX010000415.1:0-14473 GCF_035561255.1 Sporomusa sp.
GTTATCCGGGCTTAGCTGTGCAAGCTCTAGATAGATGAGCTGGCCAAGGGCATCACATTCCTCGATGCCAGTCAACTCCGTTACCTGATTTGTTACAGTCACTGCGGTTTGCACTACCGTCCAGCCAATGGTGAGTTTATACGTGTATTCCTGCAATTCCAGCCCCTCTGATTTAGCCCCCGGATAGAGAATAATCAGCGGGTACTGATCTGCGGTTGGCGGTATTTTACCGTTAGTACCGACGAAGATATTAGGCGCCTTGTTATAATGGGTTGTACAAAAATCTTGTATGGGCTGACTGGCTTGCAAAGCATCCCGCCATTTACTGATAATGTCGCTTAGTTTCAGTGTGGGAATCATGGATTCACTTCCTCTCTTCACTTGTGGTTAGGCCGCCTTGTCAGGGATTTGTGGCAAATACACCCATTTGAACCATTGCGCATTTGCCTGTGTCACCGGTAATAATCCACCAGGCGCAGGCCTCCTCCAGGCATTGACAAAACGACACCAGATTATTCTCTGGTTTAAGACAAAGTAAAGGACAATACATATTTTTCACCTCCTATTCTTTATCCGTACTCAAATAGTAAAAAAGGGTTAGGTACAAAATTAGATATATTCAAGCAAAAAATCTTGAAGTAGATTGTGAGTGTAAAACCGGCGATTACTCCGGGCCCAGGAAATATCCAGGGTGTTTAGCTGCCTGTGCAAATTTCTAGCCTTTTCTTTTGCTTCTTCATCAGAAATTCTGGAGTCCTGAAGCCGATATATGTCCTCTAACATCTCCAATGAGTAATATTTCTTCATTTTTTTGCACCTCTTTCTCTACTGTGGGAAGTATTGAGGTAAGCTGTTAACCGCAAGACCGCTTCCTGAATATGGAACTTTACCGTTACCGGCTTGATGCCCAGCATTTTGCCAATCTCCTCTACTTGATATCCCCCTTTCAGTAACTCAAACACGGTCAATTGCCGCGGAGATAATACAACTACTCCCTGATCAATATCGGCGAGCACACACACAATGTCATCTTTACCGTGTGTAAAGCCACCACCGTTGCTGATTTGTCGATATTGTACAGCAGTTATTTCAGCTGTACTTCTCAATTCCTGGTAACGACGAATAATATTCGCAATCCGCTTTGAATCGTACTCAGTTTCATTTACAACGTATTTCCCCCCTTTTACGTGTTGAGTTACTACAAACTCTGACTTACCGCACATACAAATACCTCCTTAATATGCAAAGCTGCAACTATGTCGTGTAGCATAAATAACATTCTAAGGAATGGCAAATATTTCTTTATCAATATAGCGATTAACTTATTTATGGCAATGCTTATTACTGGAAATAACGTTAGTTTGCATTCGATTGAGAACAGCTGCAATTAAGCAACCGTATTCCTTGTCAGTAAATCTACATTTGCATATTAATTCCGAACAAGAATCTGGAATATCGCCCCAACAACCAACATATGGGCGTTTTTGTTTTACTTTCAGGCACCTTGACTTCACATCAGTATCGCCCTTTCCGTAATCATAATCGCATAAAAAACAAGGAGCCAAGGCATTACATTGCCTTCTGCTCCCTGCATTGTAGCTTTTCTCATTTTCGTATTCGCATTTTTTCTAATCATTCCCCCCTCTTTACAATTTACATGTTCTATCTTTCATTTTGAATTATAAATTTCTGCAAATTTAGTATAAATATTATTTGTTTCTACTTAGATTTTTCTTTCTACTCTTTATCCGTACAGTTTAATGCAAATAGCGATAGGTTTTTTTTATAATTTATCGATATTTTACTCAATCCTCAATATAACCTACCTTAAAAACAGAGAGCTCTGGTATTTGTACCATAGGCTCAGGGGACGATTCTCCCGAGTCCCTCTATACCATTTGCCGAGACGTGGTCATAGTAATTCGATTCCCTACTTAAATCTTGCTCAAACAAGGCTCACCCGTAACCGCTCAACAATGGGTATATCTGCTGGCGCAAAGTTCAAATTACTTAACTCAGCAAACGTAACCCACTTTACCTCATCATGAAATAATGCCTGAACTTCCCCGCCGGTCAGTTCAGCCCAAAAGGCCAGCAAATGAACACTCTTTTGTGGGTACTTATAAGTGCTTTCAGTAAAATATCTGCCGACCTTAATTTCAATACTTAGCTCTTCCAATATTTCTCTGCGTAAGCACTCTTCTGGTGCTTCACCTGGTTCGATTTTACCACCGGGAAATTCCCATAACCCCGCAAGATGATCATTGGCAGGGCGTCGTGCGATCAATATGCGATTACCACGTCTGATCAAAGCAGCTGTCACTTCTATCATAAGTCGCCTCCAACTAGCTGATATCGATTAGATCCTCATACCAAGCAAGCTAAAATGCGGGGACAGAGCATTTGTTTCCATTTTGCATAATCCTGACTGGCCATTTCCCTCTAATTCTTCTTTTTCAGCCTGTTTGCTGCTAATTTTGTATTCTCAGTAACTCTAAATTTGACTACCCTGCTTATTAAATCATAAGGCAATAGCTTGTCTAAAGGAAACTGTACTGATCCTTTTGCTCCTTTATATTCCGATAATTCATGTTTAAATGCGTCAATTCCACTAGGACCTGGATAAAACCCAATATGATTTTTATGAGCAGCAAAATGAACCAGATTTCCATGCAACGCAAAAGTAGGCATTTGCCAGCTTATCTTTTATTCCGCATCTGGAGCGGCCTCTTTAATGACTTTTCTTAACTTTTTAAGCATTTCCTGAACCGCAGGAGAAAATTGTATATGCATCCATTGATTTAACTGCTGTTTTGTTTCCTTCCATGGTTTCTCCTTTGCAATCTTTAATTTCAGTTAACACCATATATCGTACCTGATTTCTTGTATAATACCCATTGGCCTAACAAAGGATGCACTCCAGATCAGTCATATCATTGGGAGCGGTTTGGTAGTTATATTATACTCTTAGGCAGGCGTAATATAGGACACTAAAAGCACTAAGCATGGCATCGCGAATGGGTTTCTTTCGCTATTGCCATGCTCATTTAATCCTAATGGTCTATGCAGCTAATATTTGCTAGAGAACAGGGAGACAGTACCACCGTCCCCTCGTCTTCCAAAAACACAGGGGAAGCGCTGTGTTTTTCATAGTAGCGGCGTCTCGCCTTTTATCTAGACTACTTATGTTGCTGAATCCAATGAATGATCTCATTCTCACTCAGCGACCCGGCGGCAATCCCCAGCCCTAACTCTATCAATTCACCTTGGCTATAATTCAAACAATAGCCATTAATGCGTAACAATAACAGCATCGTCGCAATACCAATTCGTTTATTTCCGTCAATAAAGCCATGATTATTAATAAGCCCATACGTCGTAGCTGCAATTTTCGATTCAACTGTAGTATGAAGATCTGCACCGTCAAAGCTGACATGTGCACGATTTAAAGCACTTTCTAGCAAGCCCATATCCCTTACGCCATGAGCACCGCCTGTTTGGTCTATAAGCTTACGGTGCAATAGCAGTACATCTGTTAATGATAGTGTACGCATTACTTAGCCAATTCCAGAAATGCCTCTTTGTTTTCGGCAATTACAGTGTCCATCATTTGTTCTAATTCTTGCTGCTGCTTGGCTCGCAGAAACTCTACAAAATCAATGACTTGACGTTTTTTTTCTTCAGGCAATTCCTTAAAGTCCTGTAACAGTTTATCTGCTAAAGTCATGCTTACACCTCCGAGGTATTCCTCTTTATATTATACCCAACCTTACGAACATTTGGTATCATTTTAATACAAATTCGAAGAACTGGACCATTCTATAAAGATAAAAACATCAAAATACCCCACCGTGGGGCCAGTACTGTCCATATTCTTTTTGAATTCCTAATCACCAGGGGTTGCTCAATTATAAAACAGGGCACCTGATTACGTCTAATACTGTGCCATCACGGTATTCCACCACAGCAACCACCTCGTCGCTTATATTCAGCGGTCCTGGTTTACCGCCAAGGTCATAGGCCGTATCCCGGAGTTGTTCTATGGTCATGAGGGGTAGTCCTGATTCCTTGAGATTCTCTATCAGATCCTGGCGTTTGGGGTTCACGGCCACGCCGCGGTCTGTAACAATTACGTCGACCGTCTCACCCGGGGTGGAGATGGTTTGCACAGCGTCTGTGACCATCGGCAGGCGGCCCCTGAGCAGCGGTGCACAGATGATGGTGCATTTTGCCCCGGCCGATGCATCGGGATGACCGCCGAGAGCCCCCATCATGATGCCGTTGGAATCGGTCATTACATTGACGTTGAAATTGATATCTACTTCCGTGGCCCCCAGGACAACATAGTCAAGCTTGTTTACCATGGGGCCTTTATTCCAGGGATTAGCATAAAATGTGCAATCATACTCCTGATGCCGGGGGTTGTCGCGGAGTGATTGAATTGTTCTCGCTTCAAAGCTCTGTACATCAAATAAGGTCCGAATCAAACCTTCATCAAGTAAATCACAGAATGGACCGACGATACCGCCAATCGCAAAGCTTGCGGCAACTTTGTCCCTGAGCATAACCTCTCTTAGGTATTTGCCTGCCGCCACAGTGGCAGCACCTGCGCCTAGCTGCATGCCAAATCCCTCTTTAAAATAGCCCGCATACTCAATGACTTTAGCAGCAAGCTTGGCAATATGGAGATCGCGGGGATTGGAGGTAACCCGCAATGCGCCGGTTGAAATCCCATTTGGATCACCGATGCAGTCAACCTTGACGATATAATCAACCTGGTGCTGGGGAATACTTACCGGGCAAATGGGATGATCCACTAAATTGTCCGTGATTGCCACCACCGTATCAGCCATCCGGCTATCGACCATGGCATACCCCATAGAGCCGCAGGCTGCAGAGCCATGCACACCGTTGATGTTGCCATAGGTGTCACAGGTGGGCGCACCGATAAAGGCGACGTCAATCCTCAGCTCCCCGCTCTCGATGGCCCGCACCCGGCCGCCATGAGAACGAATGATCGTTGGCTTTGTTAATTTATTTGTCGTCAAAAACTGGCCAAGCTTATTTCTCAAACCACTTGTTTCAGCCGCAATCAGGACTCCTTGCTGAAAATAGGGGATTAATTCATCATTTGTATCTAAAAAAGAGCTTGGTGCTAAGGTCAGACCTTTGATCCCTTTTTGGGCAATCGCCGCAATGACCCGATTCATCACATAATCACCGTTACGGAAATGATGATGAAACGAAATGGTCATGCCGTCTTGTAACCCGGCTGCCTCAATTGCCTCATCAATGGATGCCAGCAGTTTATTTTCGCCCGGATATACCGCTTTAAGCGTTGGACCTGCCTTGCGCGCATCTGCCGGCGGCGGGGTTGCAAACGGTCCGGCATAGTTCTTTATCTCCTTATAGCCTTGGATGCTGGCGGGAATCTCCCGGCCTGCTGCATTAATCATCAGCTTACCCCCTTCTGGTAAATGCCGGCGGCGCGGGCATTTGCTAACACTCTCTCGGCTCTTATGACCATGGGCATATCAATCATCTTGCCATCTAAAGCGATAACACCGGAATTATTGGCTGCGGCTTCCTCAAAAACAGCCAGAACCCTGTGGGCGTAGTCAATCTCTTGCGCCGAAGGGGTAAATACCTGGTGGATAATATCGATTTGGCGAGGGTTTATACATGATTTACCGTCAAAACCCAATTCTTTAACCATCGTTACCTCATTGATCAGTGTTTCTTCATCCCGTAAATCGGAGAATACGGAATCAATGGCCTGAATTCCGGCTTCCCTGGCGGCAAATACAATCATACTTCTGGCAACGAACAGCTCCCGGCCGCCGGTAAAGATATTTCCCCGTGTTTTTTCGGTCTTAAGCGAGGCGGCAAAATCTTCGCCGCCAATCGCAATTGCGATCATGCGTGGGCTGGCAGAGGCAATTTCATAGGCGTTGCGCAGCCCCTTAGGGCTTTCAATCGAAACCATCAGCTTAATTGATCCGAGTTCGAAGCCCTGCTGCGCTTCTACTTTTGTTATGATACTATCGATATCCTTAATTTCGTCCCCGCTTTCACCTTTAGGCAAGCGAATATAGTCCGGCTTCGCCGGCAGCAGGTATTCCAGGTCGTCATAGCCCCAGGGGGTACTGATATGATTGATACGCACCCCAATCTCGCACGGAAACGTAAGCTTTTTTAACGCATGATAAACAAGCTCCCGGGCGCTGTCTTTTTCCGAAACAGCTACAGAGTCCTCAACATCGAAAATTACGCTGTCTGCTCCATATATCGCGGCGTTCTGCAGCAGTCCGGGATTATTGCCGGCTGCATACAAAACAGTCCGCCGCAGTCGTTCCTTCAACATATTAGAATCCCCCCTGGCCTGAAGCCCGCTTAATCGCCGTTTTGACCCGGGCTTCTATCGTATAGTCTAAAGCGCCTTTTTCATTGGCGTGTACAATTGCATCCTGGATCCCCTGGTCCTCAAATATCTTTACGATCAGGCTCCTGATGTGTTCCCCATACTGTTGCCTGGTCGGAGTGTGCAGCTCAACCTGGATACCGGCACCCGCTTCTGCAGGAGCCAGCATTATAAGGATATCCGACGATTCAAGCGTACCTGCCTGCGCCGGTTTTAACAGCCTTGTCATGAGTAATCCTCCCTATCTCGCAATTTAGGACACTGTCTGTTCCCCTATTCCTATCAGGATGTTGATCCCTTGTTGGCATAGAGGATTATTTACTGCAATCGCGAATACAACTACAGCGAAACAATAAGTTGGTAATATTCCCAAGGAGAAACAGTATGGATGAACGCGATTGGCTTATCTTTCATGTTCTATATGAAAAAAGAAATATTACCAAAACCGGACAAGTTCTTTTCATTTCCCAGCCTGCTCTTACGACCCGGTTACGCCAGATCGAAGACGAGTTAGGCGCGAAGCTAGTCTATCGATCAGGTAAGGGAATCCATTTCACGTCCCAGGGAGAGTATCTTGCCAAGTGCTCTACAGAGATGCTGACCCGGATACAGGAAATCAAAGACCGGATTACCAATATGCACGAGGGCGTCAGAGGGACTTTACGCATCGCCGCAACACACTATATGACCAAATACAAACTGCCGCGTCTGCTAAAGCTTTTTAAAACCCACTACCCGCAGATGGAATTTAAGGTAAATACGGTCTGGAGTAAAGAGGTTTTAAACCTGGTCAACACCCACGGAGCTCATATTGGGTTCTTACGCGGCGAGTATCCCTGGCCGGACGAAAAGAAACTGCTCTTTGAAGAAACGATGTGCATTGCCTCAAAAGAACCGGTTTCAATCCAGGATCTGCCGCATCTCCCCAGAATAAGCTACCGTACAGATGACGCAGTCCAATTATTAATCGATAATTGGTGGCGGGAAAACTTTACGGTCCCCCCGTTTATCAGCATGGAGGTTGATCGTCTTGACACTTGTAAGGACATGGTCGAACATGGCCATGGGTACGCGATCATGGGGAGCATGATCCTGCTCAAATCAGACGGCGTATATAAGACAGTTATCACAGATCAAAATAATCAGCCTGTCATGCGCCGGACCTGGATGATTTATCAAAAAGAGGCATTATCAATCAATGCAGTCAACGCGTTTGTCGAGTTTTCCGATACAATTGATTATCTGGATCTTTAAGCAGCAACCCTTGCAGGATTACCTCGCAAGGGTTGCTTATTTATTTTGAAAGGCTATTGAGATAGTTCATAGCCGACTGTGCATCCACTAAAACACAACTAGCGCGCGCTTCATCCTGTTGCAGTTTTTTCCGGGCTGCCGCCAAAATAATGCTCGCCTCTGACTGCGGCACAGCAACTACACCGTCAGCATCCCCGATGATTATATCGCCTGGATGGACAGTGGCATTGCCACACGCTATAGGGACATTAACCTCGCCTGCGCCGATTTTCTGACTGCAGGCAACTGTTGTTCCGGTGCAAAAGACTGGAAAATTCATTGCTTTGATACTTTGAACATCACGAATCGTACCATATGCCACCACACCGCCTAACCCGAGAACCTGCGCTAGGCCGATAACAAAATCGCCGGCAACCGCCCTATAGGAGTAGTTCGCGGCATCAATCACTAAGATATCGCCCGGCCGGGCTTCTTTTATAGCTTTTAGCACCATCATATTATCACCGGCCGGCATCTTAACAGTGATTGCCTGTCCGCAGATTCTATCCTCTGCCTTGAGGGGTTTGACGGCGGTGTCAAAATTATTTAATCCCTGCATTGCATCCGATATGCAGGTGGTTGGTAACAGCCCAAACCCGTCAATTGTTGTTTGCATATTCTCCTCCACAATAGCTGCTATCGCAATGACTATAGCTGTAAAACCTTGGCCAGGTTCTTCATTTTAGCAGCGTCTTCGTTGTAGATCCTGCCATAATACTGCTGCTTCAGTTCATACCAGTGGTATTCAAATCGGAGTGCCAGCAAAATGCCTTCTGCCAGCTCCCCCCCGGACTTACCAGTGTCAGCAAACACCACTTTTCTGGTCTCGAAGCCATCCAGCACTCCTTGCAGCTGCTGGAAAAAGGGTATGGACGCTACGGTAGTCCCGCCACCAACAATACAAAGGAGTGAGTGCTGCCTGGCTTTAGTAAATAAATTTCTCGCAATGTCCAGCACTTGCGGCGCGTTAACATCTGTCACACCCAGGGCCTTCACGAGGTCAGTGCGCCCCAGCACAATACCGTGCAACCGGTCAATATTATCAGCGTTCAGGATCTGGTCAATTTTTTCGTACCCGTCGGTTGTTTCAATATTAATAAGCAACTTCATATCAGCCAGTTCATCAGCTGCATATTCAGCTGCAGCCATATCAAGGTACTTTTCCAAAGCAAATCTGGACTCGATCATCGGCGCCATAATACTATTGACACCAAACATTTTGGCCAGCCGGAGGTCTGTCAACGCCTCACAGCCACCGAGTTTTATGGTAAGGCCGACACCGGCGCTGAATACGATCTCCTTGGTGCGGGCGATTTCGTCAAGCCGGATGCCTTCCGCTTCCAGGTTACACTTAACTGCGGTAACGCCATACTGGTGCCGCAGGGTTGTGAGGATTTCCACCAGCTTTTTCTCAAGAGCGTTCATCATTTCCGCCCCTCTCTCTAGCAAAATCACTTTGTGATGGCTGGGTCGCTAGCTGTTCCGTTTTTTGGCTTTCACCTGGTTTAGCCGGCCCCCTGCTTTTATCGATTCCAGATCCTCCTGGCAGAGGGGACAGGCAACAACAATAGTAGCAGCTTTCGTCTCATTCTTAACGATAATGTGCTGTCCTTCAGATAATACTGCCGTATCAAACGTCAGCCGGTCACCCTGGCTGATTGTGTCAAAATCGTCGCTATTCGTAAAAGTCAGCGGCAGGAGACCCCAGTTTACCAGGTTCGCCAAATGCAGCCGGGCAAAGCTCTTGGCAATTACCGCTTTAACGCCAAGGTATCTTGGCACCATAACGGCTTGCTCCCGGCTTGATCCCTGACCGTAGTTGGCACCGCCGACGATCAAACCGCCGCCCGCTTTGCCGGCCCGGTCGGCAAAGGTGTCATCCACCACCTTAAAAGCATGCTTAGAAAGTTCCGGGATGTTCGAACGGATCGGCAAATACAGGGCTCCGGCCGGACAGATATGGTCGGTGGTGATATCGTCCCCGACTTTAACCAGCACCTCGCCGCTGGTGACATCCGGCAAAGCCGGCATTGCCGGGATTGGCCTGAGGTTAGGTCCGCGCCGGATAACGATTGTTTCCGGCTCTGCTGAAGGTTGCTGAAACATATCACGGTCATCGATAAATATGTCAGGCATTTCGTAAATAAACGGCGAAAGCTGTAACTCACGGGGATCGGTGATAACGCCGGTTAGCGCAGACGCAGCTGCGGTCTCAGGTGCAACCAGATAAACCTTATCAGAGGCGGTACCGCTGCGCCCGACAAAATTACGCGGGGTCGTCCGCAGCGAAACACCGTTACTTTGGGGAGCAAAGCCACAGCCATTACAGCCCCCGCAGACAGGTTCAAAAATACGCACACCTGACGCCAGAATTTTATCATGAGCGCCTCTGGCGATGCTCTCGCGAATTACGGTACGGGTGGCCGGGTACAGGCCGGCATCCACATCACGGTGAATAGGCCTGCCATCTAAAACATGCGCAATCGACAACACATCATTGAGCGATGTGTTGGTGCAGCTGCCCATCATTACCTGGTCCACTTTTACCCCGGCCGCTTCCCGCACCGGCACAACCCGGTCCGGCTGGTGCGGCAGCGCAATCAGTGGTTCAAGCAGCGACAGATCGATCTCGATTACTTCATCGTAGACAGCATCGGCGTCTGCCTGCAGCGGCACCCACTGCTCCTCCCGGCGATATGCACGCAGCCACTTGCGGGTATTTTCATCACTGGGAAAAACCGACGTGGTCGCCCCGGTCTCCTGCCCCATATTGGTGATTGAGGATCGTTCGGCAACAGTAAGTGTTGCAACCCCTGGTCCGGTGTACTCGAAAATCTTGCCTACACCGCCCGTAATAGACACACGGCGGAGCAGTTCCAAAATAATGTTTTTGGCCGATACAAATGGCGGCAGCTGGCCGCTAAGACGGACATTGACAATCTTAGGCATTGTCAGGTAAAGGGGTTCGCCGGCCATAGTGATCGCCCCGTCAAACCTGCCCACCCCAATAGAAAGCATGCCAATGCCGCCGGCAGCAACCGTATGAGAATCAGCGCCAATCAGTGTCTTGCCAGGCACTCCCCAATGCTCCAGGTGCAGTTGATGACAAATACCGCTGCCAGGACGGGAACAAATGACCCCGAGCTTTGCTGTTATGTCCTGCAGGAAGCGGTGATCGTCTGAATTCTTGTAGTCGGCCTGAATCATGTTGTGGTCAATATAATGGACAGCCAGCTCGACCTGAACCTTTTCCAGCCCCATGGCCTCAAGAGCCAAATAGGACATGACCCCGTTTACATCATGTGACAGTGTCTGATGAGCACGTATACCGATACGCTGCCCCCTGATCATTTGTCCTGCCACCAATGACTGGCTTATTAATTTTTCGGCAATGGTTAATCCCATCCGGTATCCCTCCAATAACAGCTAACTGCCGGCTAGGCTTCTTCTACAACTACCTTTTTACCCTTGAACTTCATGATGGCCGGCACGGAGACCCATAAGACAGCAATAATGAGGAATATTAATGAAACCGGATCCTTAACGAACATGCTGTAATCACCGTTATAAAGGTTCATGGCCCTGCGCAGATTATTTTCAATCATTGGTCCCAGAATAAGGGATAAAACAACCGGTGCTATTGGATAATCATTTTTTGCCAGGTAGTAAGCGGCAAGACCGCTGCCAATCATCAGCAGCAGATTAAACACGCTGACCTGTACAGCGTAAACACCAAAGACAGAGATGGCAATAATCCCGGGAATCAGGTATTTAGGCGGTGTTTCAATGACTTTGGCAAAGACTTTGACCAGCGGCAGATTTAAGATAAGCAGCATAACGTTGCCGACAATCATGCTGGCAATCAAACCCCAGGCTACCTGCGGATGGTCCTGGAACAGAAGGGGCCCAGGGGTAATATTAAACATAATGAGGGCCCCCATTAAGACGGCGGTGGTGCCTGTGCCGGGTATGCCCAGGGTTAATAGCGGGATCATGGCTCCCCCGGCAGCGCCATTATTGGCAGCTTCGGGTGAAGCAACCCCCTCAATCGCCCCTTTCCCGAAATTCGCTTTATTCTTGCTGAATTTTTTCTCCACCGTATAAGCCATAAACGAGGACAGTGTAGCCCCGCATCCAGGCACCAGTCCTTGAAAAAAGCCTAACAGCGATCCACGCAGGATAGGTATGGTGCTGTCTCTTAAATCCTGTTTGGTCGGCATTACCCTGCCGACTTTAATTGGCTCACCTTTAACATAATCATTGGTGAGAATTGTCTTAAATACCTCGCCCAGGGCAAACATCCCCACAGCCAGTGTCAGGAATTCAATACCGGAATAAAGTTCCGGAAAGCCAAAAGTAAGACGGGCCACTCCCGATATGGGATCAACGCCCACCGTAGACAGCAGTAAGCCCAGTGTGGTCATAATAAAGGCTTTAATCTGCGACTTACCGGCCAGACTGCTTAAGGCGCAAAGCCCGAGAATCATCAGCGAGAATTGGCCGGCAGGACTAAACTTTAAAGCAAACTCAGCCAGTGGTACAGCCATAAATACCAGACCAATGCAGGCAATCAGCCCTGCCACAAAAGAAGCAATGGCGCAAATGGCTAAAGCGGCTCCCGCCCGGCCTTGCTTGGCCATTTGATATCCGTCCAGAGTCGTGCATACCGAGGAGTTCTCCCCCGGCGTGTTGATCAGGATCGCAGTTGTCGACCCGCCGTACATCGCGCCGTAATAGACACCGGCCAATAAGATAATGGAGCTGGTGGCCGCTTGTTCTGCCGGCAGTCCGCTGGTCAGGGTTGCGGTAACCGGAATAAGCAGGGCAACGCCGCTAATCGGGCCGATCCCAGGCAAAACTCCCACCAGCGTCCCAATCAGGCAGCCAAACAAGGCAAAGAAAAGGTTTATAGGCTCTAAGGCCACACTAAGCCCTTGCAGTAAAAATTGTAATGAGTCCAATGCTGATCCCTCCTTAAAAAGGTAGTGGCGGTAATACGCCCAAGAATAGTTCTACATAGAAATAGTAAATGCCACCGGCAAAGGCAGCTGCAATCACTGCCGAAGACAAATATTTTCCTTTTTCCATCGTTTGAAAACCTACCATCAGAAACAGAAAGGTAGAAATAACATAACCGAGGGTCTCGATTAATAACGCATAAAGGATCAGCGACACCAAAATAATGAGGAACTTCTTATACTCAAGCTCTTCTTTTTTAGCAAGAGTTTGAGAGCGGATTGTCACAAAAAGATTTATCGAACTGAGGATGATGAGAATTACCGCCAGGAAGCTGGGAAGCGCTTTCGGCCCAATGGCAATTCCCACATTCGACACCGTTAATGTTTGGGCGTACAGATAAATTGCGACACCTACAACAAGAAAAACTACACTTGCATACTGGTCAAAGGTTTTATTCACGGTGTTACTCACTTTCCTTTCTAAAAACAGAGAGAAGAGCCAGGCTCTTCTCCCTATTCAATACTTCGAGGATTTATTTCGCCATACCTAACTCTTTGTAAATTTCGGTGTAGGTGGCCTCATCAGCTTTGATGAGATCATAGAAGCCTTTAGCATCTTTGTAAGTATAGATAACCCCTTGTTTCTTCAATTCGTCTTTCCATTCCTGAGTGTTGCAGAGTTCTCCTACTTTTTCCGACCAGTATTTCTTAGCCGCTTCAGGTACATCTTTACCGGCAAAAATCCCGCGCCAGTTGGTAGTAACGACATCAAACCCCTGTTCTTTATAGGTTGGGGTGTTTTTCATAACCTCGTCTTCAGCAATCCGGACTGCTGAAGAGACACCCAATACCCGTACCCTGCCAGCCTGAACATATTGTTTAATGGATGACACATCAGATGTCAGCGCATCGGCATTGCCACCAAGCAAGGCTGTTAAGGCTTCACCGCCGCCATCATATGTATTGTATTTCATCGCTTTAATATCGACCCCGGCTTTGCGGGCCAGTAAAACAGAGTTAAGGTGATCCCAGGTTCCGGGAGCGCCGCCACCGCAGAATTGCACACTGGCGGGATTCGCTTTCGCGGCATCAAACAGTTCTTTTAAGGTGTTATATTTAGAATCTGCTTTAACGGCAATAATCCCGTAATCCTCCTGCAGCAGGGCTAAAGGATATACCTGATCAGGACCAATCGGGCTGTTTCCGTCTTTCTTAATATAGTTTAAGATAAAAGGAGTCGATGCGATCATTAATTTATGATCATTTTTACCGTCCTGGGTAGCAAAACTAACAGTGCCTGTAACCTGTCCGCCGCCTGGTTTATTCTCAACCATGATTGGCTGGGTAACGATTTTTTTCTGATCAAAGATTTTAGCCACAGTCCGGGCAACCATGTCAAGCCCGCCGCCGGCACCGGCAACTGCCAGCAGTGTTACTTGTTTCTGCGGAGCCCAGGCTTTCTTGTCGTCAGGAGCTGCTGCCTGTTTAGCACAACCGGCAATGCTGATTACCAGTATGATGGCGACTAGAACCGATAATAGTTTTAATTTCTTTGAAGACATCAATTTCCACACTCCTATTTTTAATATTAATAAAGAACATTGTTGATAAGTAAATTACAGCCTCCCTTCCCAAACCCCTGCTTTTTTCGCGCAATATTCCGAATATTTAGGCGGAAATCTCTGGTTTTTGTTAATACATCTTAGATTGTCGAATGTATAATTCCACTAAGCATCCTTATTTTAAGTTACTCAGGATGTTATTGTCTCCTACTACAATTATAGTTAAAATCTGCGATGAT
>NZ_DATMXX010000416.1:0-42824 GCF_035561255.1 Sporomusa sp.
ATTTAAAACATATTCTCAAGAATGATGGTCTGCTCTCGTCCAGGCCCAACAGAAACAATACCAATGCCAATACCGCTAGTTTCACTTAAGCGTTCAATATAACGCCGGGCGTTAACCGGAAGATCGTCATATTTGCGGATACTACTTGTAGGCTCATCCCAACCTGGTAATTCCTCATAGACCGGTTCCACCTGAGCCAATACTTTGAGACTGGCAGGGAACTCGTTTAAGATCTCTCCCTGATACTTATAGCCAGTACAAATCTTAAGGGTTTTCAAACCGTCAAGAATATCCAGCCTGGTAATTGCCATATAATCAATACCGCTGACATAACCAGCATAACGGACGACACAAGCGTCCATCCAGCCGCAACGGCGTGGACGGCCGGTTGTTGTACCATATTCATGGCCCCGTTCACGGATTGTCTGGCCGACCTCATCATGAAGCTCAGTTGGAAATGGCCCCTCACCCACTCGAGTCGTATATGCCTTAACAACGCCGATTACTTTATTGATTTGCGTTGGCCCTACCCCGGCACCAATGCACGCCCCACCGGCGATAGGATGGGAAGAGGTTACATAGGGGTAAGTTCCATGATCTAAATCAAGCAGGGTAGCCTGCGCACCCTCAAATAGCACTTTTTCGCCTTTTTTGATAGCTGCATGCAGCACTGCCGCAGTATCTGTTACATACGGTTTAAGCTGACGGGCATATTCGAGATACTCTTGTTTCACTTGCTCATAATCAAAGCCCTCAACACCGTATACAGCCTTAAGCAAATGATTTTTAGCCTCTAAGTTATACTCAAGCTTTAAACAAAATTCTTCTTCATCCATCAAGTCTACCATCCGGATGCCTGCACGGGAGTTCTTATCCATATAGCAAGGGCCGATGCCCCGTTTTGTTGTGCCAATTTTACGGTCACCACGGGATTCTTCTTCCACTTCATCAAGCAAGCGGTGATAAGGCATAATTACATGGGCCCGGTTTGACACTTTAAGGCCTGAAGTATCAATCCCCTTATCTTTCATGCCTTGAAGCTCTTTGATCATAACAGCCGGATCAACAACTACGCCGTTGCCAACTACACATCTTTTACCGGAATACAGTATCCCTGAAGGTAATAAATGCAATTTAAACTCAGTGCCGTTAACAACAACCGTGTGCCCGGCATTATTACCACCTTGATAACGGACAACAACATCGGCTTGTTCAGCCAGAAAGTCAACAATTTTACCTTTACCTTCGTCACCCCATTGAGTGCCAATAACAACTACAGAAGACATCTAATCATCCTTTCATACACAACTGGCTATAAGCAGCCATTTATTTCGCTGCTCCCCGGAAATGTGCACATACAAACAGTTTGCGTATTTTCCGGTACACCTTGCATCTGGCCTTTGCTATCCAGTCGTGGCCGTGTTCACTTATATAACTATATTCTTCATTAAAGCTGGTGGAGGCTCTTTCTATAACCCGAAGCGGGCCATAATAGTATCTACATGCCGTAGATAATAGGTATATTCAAAGCACTCTTCGATATCTGCGGCTGTAAGGTATTGCTTAATGTCAGGATCGGCGATAACATTGGTTTTAAAGTCTGCGCCTTCCAGCCATCTAGCCATAGCGTTTCTCTGCACCCAGCGGTAAGCATCCTCACGCACAGCCCCTTTATCAACAAGCTTTAGTAATACACGCTGACTAAAAATCAAACCACCGGTTTTTTCGATATTGGCCTTCATTGCCTCAGGATAAACCAATAGGCGATCAACAACATCAGTAAAAATCCGGAGCATATAATCAACCAGAATGGTACTATCAGGCAAAATAACCCGCTCAACTGAAGAATGGGAAATATCCCGTTCATGCCATAATGGCATATCTTCAAGAGCAGCCATAGCATGACCGCGCACTACCCGGGCTAAGCCTGTCACGCGTTCACACGTGATTGGGTTGCGTTTATGCGGCATTGCCGATGAGCCCTTTTGCCCTGGATGGAAATATTCTTCAGCTTCCCGAATATCGGTGCGCTGCAGATTTCTGATCTCGGTTGCAAATTTGTCCAGCGAACCGGCTACAATAGCCAGCGTAGTCACAAACTCCGCATGACGGTCACGCTGAATAACCTGAGTGGCCAGTTTAGCGGCTTTAATACCCATTTGTTGACACACATGGGTTTCTATATACGGATCGATGTTGGCATAGGTGCCTACAGCCCCGGACAGTTTGCCAATGGCGACAGCATCTTTGGCCCGTTTAACACGTTCAATATTGCGTTCGGTTTCATCCATCCACAAAGCAAACTTTAACCCAAGCGTAAGTGGTTCGGCATGAATACCATGTGTACGGCCAATCATCGCCGTATACTTGTGCTCGGCCGCCCGGCGTTTTAGAATGTCGCGAAATTTAACAAGATCGTCAATGATAATATCGGCAGCCTGTTTCATCATCACGCCTAATGCCGTGTCTTTTACATCACTTGAGGTTAACCCCATGTGAATGTATTTAGCAGGCTCACCCACATTTTCAGCCACTGCGGTCAGAAACGCTAAAATATCGTGGCGGGTTTCCTTTTCAATTTCACGTATGCGCGCTACCGAAAACTTAGCCTTTTCTTTAATAACAGGTACAGCTTCAGCCGGAATTTGCCCCAGCTTAGCCATAGCCTCACACGCCGCGATTTCAATGTCAAGCATTGTTTGGAATTCATTTTCGTCAGTCCAAATACGTCCCATCTCGGGATACGTATAACGTTCAATCATGATACCACTTCGCTTTCCGAACTGTTCTGAGTGTTAACAGGCAGTCCTATATTTTTTTACATAATCAAAATGACAGCTTCTGATTTGCAAGAATAACTCTATCTAGTTTTTCCCCTTTTTTCCCTTGTTTATCATAGCACTAGCAGATAATGGCTGTCAATAAAAATCGAATGATTATATTAATAACAAAATTAATGTTCGGAAAATCAGACAAGCCGGCAGTCCCAATACTGCCGGCTTGTCTGGAAGATTATTGCCGGGAAATAAAATAATATGCTATTATCAGCCAGCTTCTATCTCTCGCCAAAGTTGCTTTCAACCAAGGCTTGTAATGCTGCTATACACTCGCCTTCATCCAGGCCATCAGCAGTCAGCAAAAATTCAGCTCCCGGCCCTAAACCCATACCCATTACAGCCAGAATACTTTTTGCATCAGCCCTTTTGCTGCCAGACTGAATAGTTATTTTGCTTTTAAAGGCTGCTGCTGCCTGGATAAACTGTGCAGCCGGCCTGGCATGCAACCCGGCTGCATTGGTTAACACCAGTTTAATTTCTATCATCTGATCCTCCAACCAATCTAGTATGGTATGCTACCACGTAAAAATCCTGCTACGATCGCTTATCGTTTCCTTAGATCGCGCGCACCTTCGGCAGTTGTTAGTACCGCCGCAAGCGGTTGACCAACAGAGGCTTCCACAGTAGCAGCAACTGCCCCTTCAAGGATAGGTGCATCGGCGATTTTCACTTGATCCTTTAGCTCTTCGCTCAGCATTTCCAGTGCCAATTCGGCACTAAGAACAGCACTGCCCAAATCGACCAGAACCAGAACGCCATCCCCCGTATTAGCTTCTTCGATCGCAGCCTGAATCCGGAATGCATCTGTGCCGATGCTCCCATCGGTCATACCGCCTGCGGCAACCAGCTTCTGTCCAGGCGCCGCCATTTGGCCGGCCAATTCGCAGATTCCCTCGGCGATCTTGGCACTGTGCGAAACCACAACAATACCTACCACCGCTTAATCCCCCTGCCTGTGTTGTTTGGCCAATGCCGTTAGTGCCGCCAGCATAAGATAGCAAGAGGTTGCGCCCGCATCCTGGTGTCCGATACTGCGTTCCCCCAGATAACTGGCCCGCCCTTTAGTGGCAATAATTGTCTTGGTATATTCAATACCGGCGCCAGCAGCCTGGGTCGCCAATTCCAGGCAGGTGCTGAGAGCAGCACCGTCAGCCATCCCCTGCATAAAAGCTTCATAGGCAGGCTCTAAGGCATCAAGCATAGTTTTTTCGCCGCGCACAGCCTTGCCCCGGTCTTTAATACCGCCGATAGCAGCCTTAAGCATTTCAGCAGCAGTATGAGTGTCGATGACTGCTTGACCCTGTACGACTGCTGCTGCCCGCATAAATGCCGTTCCATATAATGGACCTGAGGCACCGCCAACTGTCGATATCAGCGTCATACCCACCAATTTCAGCACCGCGCCGATGTCCATAGGATTAGCTGTCACCAGCTTAACACGCACAGCTTCAAAGCCACGCGCCATATTGATCCCATGGTCGCCATCGCCGATAGCAGCGTCAAGATCAGTTAGTTTCTGCTTATTGGCTATTATAATATCTGCCAGAGCTTCTATGGCCGCAATTACATTTACCATCCTGCTACTTCCCCTCTGCTTAGAATTGCACCAACGCCGGTGTATCTGCCGGAGCAAAGAGCAATTCCTTAAGCTCACTGTCTAATTTCAGAACCGACACTGAAAAACCAGCCATTTCGAGCGACGTCATATAATTGCCGACATACGTTTTGGCGATTTTGATATTCTTCTCAGCAAGCAAGGCTGCTACTTTACGGTTAACAACATATAGCTCCATAAGTGGTGTACCACCTAAACCATTCACCAGGACAGCCACTTCGTCACCAGCGGCCAAAGCCATATCAGCAAAAATTTTATTCAATAAATGCTCAGCTGTTTCGTCGGCAGTGCGAAGGGTTTCACGATGAGTTCCTGGCTCACCATGGATACCCATGCCAATCTCTACCTCATTCTCCGCCAGAGTAAAACTAGGCTTTCCTGCTGCCGGCACAGTGCACGGCGATAATGCCATCCCCATCGATCGCACGTTGGCGATTACTTTTTCGGCAGTTTTCTGTACTTCAGCTAAATCAGCTCCGGTTTCAGCCTTGGCGCCGGCAAGTTTATGTACAAATACAGTACCGGCAATGCCACGTCTCCCGGTAGTCCAGGTACTGTTTTCCACTGCTACATCGTCATTGATAACGACTTTGGACACTTTAATATCGTCGGCCTCAGCCATTTCCGCAGCCATTTCAAAATTCATGATATCGCCTGTATAGTTTTTGATAACCAAAAGAACACCTTTGCCGCCGTCAACAGCCTTAACAGCTTCATATACCTGGTCAGGAGTCGGCGAAGTAAACACCGCCCCGGCTACTGCACCATCAAGCATCCCTTGTCCAACATAACCCCCGTGCGAAGGTTCATGACCACTGCCACCGCCTGATACCAGTGCAACCTTACCTTGTACCGGAGCATTTGCCCGCACCAGGACATCAAATCCCTGCAGCCTCTTTACATATTGGGGATGCGCCAGTACTATCCCTTGCAGCATTTCCTCAACGACTTGCTCGGCATTATTAATGACCTTCTTCATTTAATTACAGCCTCCTCGCTATCAATCAATATACCGGTTATCCGGTAGCTACTCTCTTTCTAATGCAGGAAACGCGCCAGCACAGGAAAGCAGCCTTGATATGGCTCCCAGCTGCTTTCTTGTGTCGCCCTTGTACAAAAGTATCAACCGGGTTCGATCTGCTTGATATTTTTTACCATACTCCTACTATTTTCCCAAGTGACAGCTTTAACGATACCATATTTCTGAGCCTTTGCCGCCACGGTTTTATGTGTTAATCCAAGGGCTTTACCAGCCGCATTGAAACTACCATATTTGGCCAGGGCGAACGCTATGATTTTCTTTTCATATTCTATCCAGGGCAAGATAACCGGGGAACTAGTGCTTGCAGGCAAGACTAGCTCTTGCTGTACAGGGGCCTGATCAGCGCCCTTGCCACCTTCCCGGAGATAAAGCGGTAAGTCGGCAACTGTTAACAATACACTCTCTGCCAGGGTGACCATCCGTTCAATAACATTTTCCAGCTCGCGCACGTTGCCAGGCCAAGCATATCCCAGCAGTCCGGCAAGGGCCGTCTCGGTAATACCGGAAATACATTTTCCCTGTTCAGCAATGACCTTGTGTAAGAAGTAGTCAACAAGTAGTGGTATATCCTCTGCCCGTTCCCGTAGCGGCGGCAGCAGAATAGGGATGACATTCAGCCGGTAATAAAGGTCTTCCCGGAACTGTCCTGCTGCCACCATCTGGGCCAGGTTGCGGTTAGTAGCGGCAATAATCCGGACATCAACCTTAATAACGACCTCGCCGCCCACACGGGTAAATTCTTTCTGTTGTAATACCCGGAGCAGCTTGGCCTGCATGCTTTTATTTAGATCACCGATTTCATCAAGAAACAGCGTGCCCTTGTCAGCCAGACTAAACTTGCCGGGTTTCTGCCGTATAGCCCCGGTAAAAGCCCCTTTTTCATGACCGAACAGCTCACTCTCCAGTAAGCCTTCTGGTAAGGCTGCGCAATTAACCCGGATAAAAGGCCCAGCCGCACGGTGGCTGGCATAATGAATGCCTTCAGCCACAAGTTCTTTGCCTGTGCCACTTTCCCCGCTAATAAGTACAGTTGCCCCACTGCCGGCTGCTTTAATGGCAATGGCCAGTGATTCACGTGCCTTGCCACTATGGCCGATAAACCGGTTAAAGGCCGGCCCTGGCTTCTGGGCCCGCCGTAGTTCTTGCTCCAGGTATTCAGCTTTAGCGGAAACCTGGCTCAGCTTATCAGTTAATTTATGTACTTCGCTAACGTTTTTTACAACAGATACTGCCCCGGTTATTTCACCATCAACCATAATCGGGCTGACATTAGCCACCAGGGTTGCCCCACCCGGCTTGGAGGCGATACTGCCGGCCACAGGGCGCCCGGTTGTAAGTACCTGACTACGCGCACCGCCGGGGGATAACTTGCGTACATTCTGTCCAAGCAACTCAGTGCACGACTGGTTAACAAGCTCACTATAAGCAGGATTAACATAAGTAATTACACCATTTTTATCAACAACACAAATACCATCTTGCACTGATTCAAGCACAAGTTGCATGCGTTCTTTAAGTTCTTTAACCGCTTTAAGCTCACCTGTTACTGTTTCCAGCACTGATATATCTTCAAATATTGCCATAGCTCCACATACTTGCCCATCAGCAATTATCACTGTTCGGTTGGTCAGTATTGTCAACTGGCCGATGACCTGACGGCATCCTAATTCTGGCTGTCTGGTTTTGGCAACAATATGAAGTCGCGAACCTGGAATGATATGTTGGGCCTTGCGGCCAATAGCCTGGTTGGCCTGAATGCCCAGTATCCGCTCAGCGGCTGGATTGAATACTGTAATTATGTCATTTCCGTCAGTAACTATTAACCCGTTGGCCATGCTGGTAAATATCTGACCGGCAGTAAGGGCATTATCCTGCAGCAGTCCGTCAATCTGACTAATGATGGCAGCGTTATCCAGCAGAAAATCACTCTCCAGGAAAGCAGCCATCTCGCTGGCTGCCATCTCGGCCAGCAGACCTGTAGCCTCCACCCCGACTAGTTCACCCTGTTTTATCCGTAGTGACACCAATGGCATAAGACTGACTGCCGGAACAGCCGGGCCACTCTGACGCCGAAAATACAGTTTACTCTGCCATTTACGTTCAAGCTCGTAGGCTTTTTGCACAATCATTGCCGCCACCCGGGCATGCAATCCCTTGTCGTGATTTATAATGGCTTGTTTGCAGGTCTCCACTTGTCATCCCACCTTGACAGGACTTCTATCCTAACGATATCCTTCGAATTAAACTCAGTGCCCCTAAAGAGCACATTTATTGCTTCAAGCATACAATATAATAACTATACTTTTAAAAGGAGGAGTTTTTATGGATAATCAGCAGAGGTTTATCAGCCAGGACTTCTTTTGGGATGGTTGGATTTGGATTATTATTATTATTCTCTGCTTTGTCTTCTTGTGCTGCGGAAATCGATCCGCTCTCTAGCAGCTAAAATGACGTGCCTGCTACCCACCTTTCAAACAGGTACACTTACCTCCTTTTAATATAAGAGTTAGCGCACTATCGTTGCTAACTCTTATTTTTTTACCAGCTCAAATAAGATAACCAGCTATCTTATTTGAGCTACGACCTGACCCGCTTGAATTGTTATGCAGGGTTGTACCGGCTGTAACATGAGAATCAGCTATAGAATAGTATAGAGTAGATTTAACTAAGTTGAGCAAGAAGGAGGAGTTATTATGTTTTGGAATACTAATAGAGAACTTTGGTTTATTATTCTTGTTATCAGCCTATTTGTCTTATTATTCCCGGGATTTTTTGATGATGACACTTGTTCCTAATTCTGTTAGCTCAAACCTTCTAATAAAGGATTACTTAGCCCTCGCCAAGAGGATCCCACCATTGAAGAAACCGCGCTGAAATGAAATGCAGCGCGGCTTCTTTTACGAATTGATAGGAATAGGCAGTATATAGTAGAAAACCGCGATAAAATGGCAAATACTTCCTGACAGAACAAACATATGCCAAACTGCATGATTATAGGGCAATCTGCGCCAAAGATAGACACCTGCACCTAGTGTGTACAAAAGACCGCCCGCCAACAACCAGCCTACTCCCATTGTCGGCAGGATATGTATCAGCGGTTTAATGCAAAATAGCATAAGCCATCCCATAATAATGTAACATATCGTTGATAAAATCTTAAACCGCCCGGCAAAGAAGATTTTATAAAAGACTCCGATTAATGCGAGTCCCCAAATCACGCCAAATACAGTCCACCCCAATGTACCGTGAAGTACTACCAGTGTAAACGGGGTATACGTACCGGCAATGAACAAATAAATTGCAGCATGATCGATAATCTTGAAAATGTACTTGAGTTTTGCATCAGTAAAGCTATGATAAAGCGTTGATGCAAGATATAGCAAGACCAGCGAAGCACCATATATGCTAAAGCTGACCGTATGCCAGATACTCCCATATAACTGAGCGGCAACTACAAGCACAACAAGTCCGCCAACAGCCATCGCAGTTCCTACACCATGTGTTATTGCATTCAATCTCTCTTCCATTCAACCCTCTCCTATCCGAAATTTTTAGCTACAGACTCTTCCTTTATTATACGACCCTGCCGCCATATTGGAAATACATTAATTCTTCCCAGGGTCATTTCATCTTATCATTAGCATTAGCCATACACCGGAGAATATCCATCCGGTCCCATGAGTACTTGTCTGCGGGTTCGCTATATTGAGTGAACAAGCTGAAGCAAGAGCAGTTAACCTATTTTGCCTGGTCAGTAAAAAAGCAGCCATTTTAATGGCTGCTTTAATCTCACTTTAAATATGTTAGATTAACCAGGGATCTTAGACAAATCACTGAACTTAGTAAACTGCTTGTGGAAAAAGAGCTGGATACTATCAACAGGGCCGTTACGGTGCTTGGCCACGATAATATCGGTAATGTTTTTACGCTCGGTCTCAGGTTCATAGTAATCCTCGCGATATATAAAAGCCACAATGTCGGCATCCTGCTCAAGCGAGCCAGATTCCCTGAGGTCACTCAGCATTGGTTTCTTTACCTGACGGGATTCTACGCCCCGGCTGAGCTGGGATAAAGCGATAACCGGCACTTTTAGTTCACGGGCCAGGGCCTTCAGAGAACGGGAGATTTCGGAAATTTCCTGTTGGCGGTTTTCGCTGCGGGAACTGCCGGCGCTTCCCTGCATAAGCTGCAGGTAGTCGATGATAATGAGCTTTAAATCGTGCTCGATCTTAAGCCGCCTAGCCTTGGAGCGCATCTCCATGACTGTGATACCGGCAGTATCATCAATAAAAATAGGGGCCGCGGCCAAGCGGTCAGCAGCGCGGACCAGCTTATCCCAATCGTTGTTTTCCAGTTCACCGATCCTAAGACGCTGGGCATCAATCGGCGCTTCGGCACACAACATCCGCTGCACTAATTGCTCCTTAGACATTTCCAGACTAAAAAAGGCAACCGAATGCTTTTCCTTAATAGCAATATTTTGCGCAATATTGAGTACAAATGCTGTTTTACCCATACTGGGACGGGCTGCAATCAGAATTAGATCTGACGGCTGCAGGCCTGATGTCAACTTGTCCAGATCTTTAAAGCCTGTAGAAAGCCCGGTAATCCCTCCTTTTGAGGAATACAGCTCAGATACTTTGTCAAAAACATCAAAAATGATATTCTTAATTGAAGCAAACTCCTGCCCGGCCTTACGGCTGGATACTTCCAAAATCATTTTCTCAGCCTTATCCATAATTACAGCCACTTCTTCGTTGGCTTCATAGCCCATTCCGGCTACATGGGTGGCTGTATTGATCAGATTGCGCAGCAGCGCTTTCTCTTCTACTATCCGGGCATGGTACATAACATTGGCTGCTGTCGGAACACTGTTCGCCAAGGCAGAGACATAGGCTATGCCACCGGCCGGTTCCAGCTTCTCGTCCCGGCGCAATACCTCTACCACGGTAACCAGGTCAACAGCATCATTTTTATTGAATAACTCCAGCATGGCTTTATAAATGAGGCGATGGGCTTCCCGGTAGAAATCTTCCGGTCTTATAATCTCGGAAACCTTAGAGATAGCCTCGCGTTCAATCATCATGGCGCCAAGTACCGATTGCTCAGCTTCTACGTTTTGGGGGGGAACGCGGTCAATCATGTAATTTCTCCCTCACTTAAATGCCGCGCTCGCCCAGGATATTTTTTATTCTATCCTGACGGGCGAAACGCGGCAATCTATCTTGCTCTACGCGCTAGCTGCCTGACTCTCATCGAAAAGTATCGCCAACGCTTCTTCTACTGTAGTAACCGGACGGATATCCAGACCTAAATGCCCTTCCGGGATATCGCTTTTGTTCTCATGGGGAATAATCATGGTAATAATACCAGCCTGTTTGGCACCATATGCTTTTTCAAATACACCGCCCACGGCCTTTACCCGTCCCTGAATGGAGATTTCTCCAGTAATAGCAACATCCTGACGGATAGGCTTGCCTGTAATCGCTGAAATGATCGCCGATACTATTGCAGTACCCGCTGACGGACCATCAATACGGCCACCACCAATAATGTTGACATGCAAATCATAACTGGCCAAGTCCTGGCCTGTCAACTTCCGGACAACAGCCGCAGCGTTAAACACCGAGTCTTTTGCCATGCTTCCGGCCGTATCGTTAAACCGCATGCTGCCTTTTCCCTTTTCAGCCGGAAAGGCAACTGCCTCAATCTCCAGTACTGAACCAAGGTAACCACTTACGCCAAGACCAAATACCTTGCCGACTTCATGTGTAACCGATGCCTTACGATTAACATAAGGTGATAGGCGGCTGACTTGTGCCACCCGGTACACATCCGCACTGGTAATTATAACATGCTCTTGCTCATTACCAGCATGCAGCAGAGCCATACTATATGCATCAGATAAGATATTCACGGCTTTCCGGCCTTCAATAGTATACTCACTGATGAGATGCGGCACATCAGGCTCAATGGCCACATCCAGCTTGACAGCGGCGTTATAGACTATTTCCTCTATATGCTTAGGGGTCAGCGGTTCGAAGTAAATCTCGGCGCAACGCGAGCGTACCGCCGGCATAATATCCCCCGCATCACGGGTAGTCGCACCGATTAAGACAAAGTCGGCAGGTGCGCCCTCTTCAAAAAGCTTTTTAATATATTTAGGCACACTGGGATCTGATGGGTCATAATATGCGGAGTCAAAAAAGACCCGCTTATCTTCAAGTACTTTTAATAGTTTGTTCTGCAGCATGGGGTCCATCTCACCAATTTCATCAATAAACAAGATGCCGCCTGTGGCATCAGTCGCTAAACCAGGCTTAGGTTCAGGAACACCGCTTTCTGCTAAATCGCGGCGAGCCCCCTGATAAATCGGGTCATGCACTGAGCCTAAGAGCGGATTGGTAACATCACGCGGATCCCACCGGAGGGTCGTGCCATCAACCTCAACAAACGGGGCCTCTTGGGCAAACGGTGTATTTCTTAGTTTTTTGGCTTCCTCCAGCACAAGGCGCGCGGCAGTTGTTTTACCAACTCCAGGCGGTCCATACAAAATCAGGTGCTGAGGATAAGGTGAAGCCAGTTTTGCTCTGAGTGCTTCAACCGCCCGTTCTTGACCAACAATCTCGTCAAGGGTAGCCGGGCGCAGTAACGCCATAGCGGAACGGGTTAGTTTGCGGGTCTCCAGTTTTTCCAGGAGAGCATACTTCTTGAGTGTCTGCGGGTTTTCAGCATTGGCATCACTTTCTTCCTTAATGACCTGCATGCGGATTTCCTGCACATATTCCTGATGGCGTTCTTCCATCTTCTCGGCAATTTTCTTTTCAATCCGTTCTTCCAAGGTGCGACGGGCGCACAAGTCAGCCAATTCTTCCTCAATCTCTCCTAATAGGCCTGGGATATCTTGAGCTGACGGCAACGTATCAATGGTCGGATCTTCAAACACTAGCTTCTGCAACGCCAGTACTCGTTCAGGCAACTCTGTAGAGCGCATAAGTTCCAGTGCTCCAAGTTTGCCGGCTTTGAGTACAACTTTTTCTGCGCCCATGACGCCGGTGTACAAACCGTACAGCGCGGCAACTTGGCGTTTAAGTTGATCTTCCTGAGTGCCGAGACCGCTAGCAGCGCGTTCCCGGCTGCTACTACGTACCAGTTTGTTAAAAAAATCTTTCATTGTGTTAACCTTTCTATTTGTACGGATTTATTGCCGGGACTGGTTAGAATGTTTAATTTTCTCCAGACGTTACTCCGGCTTAACTGTTACTTGAATCTGGGTACCAACTTCCTGATGCAATTTAATGGGTACTGTAAATGTTCCCAGAGACTTGAGTGCATCTTTAAGCTCGATTTTGCGTTTATCAATCTCAAGTTTGTGCTGGGTGGCCAAGGCATCGGCAATGTCCTTGGCCGTTACAGAACCAAAGAGCCGGCCGCCCTCCCCCATTCTTACAGGGATGGCAACAGTGATTTTGGCCATTTGAGCAGCCAACAGTTTGGCCTCATCCAGGATGCGCTCTTTTTTGCGCTCCTCTGCCGCCTTTTGCTGGGTGGCAGTATTTACATTATTTGCAGTGGCCGCAATGGCCAGTTTTTGCGGTAATAGATAGTTTCGGGCATAACCCTCAGATACTTCAAGGATCTCACCCTTTTTACCGAGTTTTTTCACTTCTTGTTGCAGAATTACTTTCATGTATTCCACTCTCCTTTATGTAGCTATCAACTATTTCAATAAGTTTAGCCCTAACTTCATCAGCTGTGGCATTTTTGACTTTAACCCCGGCGACTGACTGATGCCCACCGCCCCCCAACTGTTCCATAATAACCTGGACGTTAATATCTCCATGTGAACGCGCACTGACCCCAATGCCATCCTCAGTTTTAAATAATACAAAACTTACACGAACACCTTCAATATTAAGCAGCATATCGGCAGCTTGCGCCGCTGCTACTTGAGCATTTTTGACATCAGCCGGACATACGGCGATGACTACCCCTTCGTGTGGCATATCAGTATTTTCAATAATAGCAGCCCGATTTTTCATTGTTTCAAAATCTACCCGGAACAAATGCCGGACTAAAGCGGGATCTGCACCTGCCCGGCGCAGATAGGAAGCAGCCTCAAAAGTTCGTACCCCTGTCTGGACAGCAAAGTTCTTGGTGTCTACGACAATACCGGCGTACAGTGCTGACGCCTCTAAACGATTTAATTCCAATTTATCATCAAAGTAGCCCAGGAGTTCGGTAACCAGTTCACTGGCTGACGAAGCCGACGGCTCCAGATATACCAGTAAAGTGTTGGCAATAATAGTCTCAGCCCGGCGATGGTGGTCAATAATTACTGTCCGCTCGGCCCTGGCTAACACATCAGGAGCCGCAGCCAGTTCCGGGCGATGAGTATCTACCACAAAAACCATTGTTTTTGCATTAACCAGCAGTGCCGCCTGCATTGGCGATATAAATATATCGCGGTATTCTTCGTAGTCCAGTAAAAGCTCTGATAATTTATCCACAGCCACTCCCGGCTGACTAACAACGATATGCACCTGTTTCTTCATGTGACGAACCATTTTGGCAACCCCCAAGGCTGCCCCTAGACTATCAAAATCTTCGCCGGTATGACCCATGACAACAATGCTGTCAGCCTGCTCAATAAGCTCCCGGATAGCCTGTGCCACAATCCGGGCCTTAACTCTGGTATTCTTCTCAACAGCTTTAGCTTTGCCGCCAAAAAACTGGACTTTGCCACTAATATTGACAGCTGCCTGGTCTCCGCCGCGGCTTAGGGCCAAATCCAAGCCTGCCTGCGCTCGCTGACCAAGCTCAGCTACCGAGTTTTCTCCGGTAGCGGCACCAAGGCTTAACGTCACAGGAATTTTGTTGCCGGCCTGAATGCCACGAATGCGATCTAATATATCAAATTTATCCCCTGTCATCAAGCGTTCAAGGGAACAGCGATTTAATACGGCTATATACGTATCCTCGCTGTATTTCTTGAGATACCCGTCCAGTTCGGTAATCCAGTCAGCCAGCAACCGGTTGACTTCACCTAGAATCGTCGTTCGTTGACTCTCGCTTAACCCGGTCAACGCATCATCATAATTATCAATTTGGATATATGCCAGCACCGTCTGGACGCGGCAGCTTGCAGCCCGGTCAGACTCAAGTCCGGTAACATCGGAGATATAAAGGACTGTTCGAGCTTTATCAACTGCCCGGTAAATGATATCAAAGTGATGGTCTCCAGCCTCAAACCTGATCTGACCATCTTTATCAGCTATTTTTTCGACAGGCAGCAACGGCCAGATTTTAGCCAGCGATTGGCCCGGTTCGGTCGATTCAGCAACCCATTCTGAGAGTAAATGATTGCGCCACTCAATAACACCCTGCTGATCAATGATCGCGATAGCCAGAGGCAGGTTATTGAACGCCTGAGCCGCCGCCGTATCAACGCAGCGCCCGATTGTATCCAGATAGTCATTAACCGCTTTCTGGCGCGCAGAGTAGCGCTCCCGCCCGTATAGATAGAGTGCATATAATAAGACTACCCCCAGCGCCGCGGCATAGGGATTATAATAACTTATAATAAGCAGGAAAGTTGCTGTTACAGCCAGGTAAATACGGGTATCAAACCAAAATGATGGACCTTGAGGCATTGCAATCCCTCCTGTTACTCCAACCGTGGAGCACGCAGTTGACGATAGTCGAAAATCAGATCGAACGCGCCGCCGATAATAATGGCCTGCATGAAGATCCCGTTAGAAAAGATCAAGAATAGTATAATACCTCGAGCCAATCTTGACAATTTGTATTTATCGGTAAGGAAGTAAAAGACAGCCATTCCCTGAACCGCCAGCAGCATCGTAGCAATTACCTGGAGGTTCATGCCGGCGTTGTATAATAGCTCAAGCTCCCGGGATTTCCCCCAATATAGCGCCACTAACGATACCACCAGACCGTATATTGTAACACGTGGCACTGTCCAATGGCGAAACGGCGGAAACGGCTCAACGCGATGCCCCAGCCTTCCTAATATTGCCTTAGCCACTTGGAAGTTGAGAAAAGTATCCACAACAGCTGCCAATACAAATCCAGCAGGTAAAATAATCTTCATAAGATCAATCATCGGTCGCATGGCTGTTTCCATCTGGGCCAGGTCTTCAGCCTTCATACCCATGCTCCGGTAAAACGCCATCGCTTGCTCCAATCCCTTGACCATAGCCTCAGTTTGGAGATTAAGGGGGTTAAACCCCATCACTGCAGCAGTAATCGCGATAACAGCTGCTTTGGATACCAGCGATGCCGCTGATCCCAACGCAAGCGTTTTAGCAGGAGAAAAGCCCTGCCTTAGCGCATATCCCAGTGCGATACCGATTAAACCGAATCCCACAACCACTGAGACAGCAGTAAGCGGGTGCATCAGCAGTGCAATAATGATCCCTGATGCCACAACGGCCAGAATACTCCATTTATAACCATGACGTACTCCGAGAAGTACAATAGGAACAGGCCAGATTAGATTGACAAAAGCTCCAATAACAGGCACATAGGTGCTGATAAGAGCAAAAATTATAGCAACAGCGGTAAGTATACCGCCCTCAACGATCGGTCTGACTGGAGCTTTTTGCATAATTCACCTCTTCTGGCGGAGATGGCGACGGTATTCACTCATATCTCCAAACCAACGTTCGACTTCCGGTTCCTGGTTTATATTGTGCCCAAGCTTGGTATTTACAATCTCATCCATTTCTGGATAATCAATCCCCAGCCTGCGCCCTAAAACGTAAGCTGAAATAACTACTTGGGCCAGCGCCTCGCCGATAGCCTCCCGCTTATTGCGGGCCATCGCCTGATATAGTTTACCCACTTCGGCCAAAAGATCAGCTTTTAACCCCTCAATTAACCTAAGCTTGCGCAAGATTTCCGATTCTTGGGAGAACACTAAACCCCCTCCTTAGTCCATCTTATTATATTCTAAGGAGGCGGCATTATTTCCTTCTTTCCAGCTAAGGAAAATCAATGAAGCCCCGGCGTAAAAACCGAGGCATAATATAAACGGTATAAATTATCCTATAATTGCTAAACCATACATGCTGTTTTTATTTTAAGCCTGCCCCTTATTAAACTTTACGTATACTGTAGTACCGGTCGCACCTGTAGTAACGTCAATTTTGGCATTATGCCTGCTGGCAATTCCATAACACACAGCTAAACCCAGGCCGGTACCATTGACCTTACTGGTTAAAAACGGTGTGCCCAGCCGGCTGATAATATGATTGGGAATCCCCTCCCCTTCATCTTGTACAACCAGAATAACCTGCTCTTTTTCTTCATAGGTCCTAATTCTGATACTGCCTGTCCCTGGCATAGCTTCCAGTCCATTTCGCACTAAATTAAGTAATAGCTGACGTATCTCCTTTTCGTTTAAGTTCAGATTATCAACAGCCTCCAATTCCAGTACCACATATTTGCTTGAAGCCAAGGCATCGGTTGTTAGCAGTGGTTCAATGGCCCGAATAATGTTGTTTATATTTGTCTCGATGCAATCCGGCTGCCTGGTTTTAGCCACCGACAAAAATTCAGAAATGATTGAGTTCGCACGATCGAGTTCACTGATCATAAGTTCAAAATATTCTTGATACTGTTGACAGCCGTCTTTCTTCATCAACATTTGCAAAAATCCCCGCACCGTAGTCATTGGATTCCGGACTTCGTGGCTGATACCAGCCGCCATTTGGCCTACCAGATTTAACCGGTCAAGATGCTGCATCTCTTTTTCCATAAGCTTAATCTCAGTTACATCGTTAACCAATGTAAGCATATGGGCTTTCCCATCCAATATTATCCTTTCGGCTGAAAACAAACCAGTTCTTATTTGCCCGTTTTTGGTACAGAAATTGACCTCTCTATTTTTTAGGCGACCTTCCTGGCGAAAGCTCTTCCGGACATCATAGATAAATTCTGTTGAACAAAGATTAATTTCAGACATAGTGCGTCCAATGACTGCGACCTTACTCCAGCCGGTACCAGTCTCAAAACTAGCATTAACATCAACTATTTTTCCTTCCCGGTCATGGATTGCCATTAAACTGGGACTGGCATTGAATGCTGTATAAAAACGATCATTGGCACGTAGTAATTCACCAGTTCGCTCCTGTACAAGCTTCTCCAGCTTTCTGCGGTATTCTTCCAACTCGCTTTGCATATTGATATGTTTAGAAACATCAATACCTGTCAGCAATAAGCCAATAGCCACACCATCCACATCGATTCGCTTTAACACCCAGTCGCAAAAACCTTGATTAAAAGCCAGCGTATACGCGTTGACCGCATAAGTCTCGCCTGTAATAAGTATCTCCCTGTAGATCGCAGCGATCTGCTCAGCAGACGCAAGACCCAGCTTCTCGGTGGCTACATCCCCGATCGTACGGCCGATTAGCTCTTCTGGTGTAGTTTTCAGTCTATCGGCAATCCACTGATTTACCTGACTATACCTCATACGGCTATCAAACAGAGCTATTCCAATAGGCGCCTGATCAAGAATTGCCCGTAAAGTGGCTAAATGTCTTCTATCTTCAATCTCCAGCACAACATTAGTTAATAATGGCTCGACAAACTCACTTGCCCGTTTGGCAAACTCAATCTGGGCTTCATTAAAACCTACAGACAGATTGTCAAAAAGTAAACAGCCAATCGAGTTATCGCCCCTTACAAATAACGGCATAATCAGCGTAGAACTGGAGGCACAGATCTCCAGCCCCCCGTTGTCTGCTGACCCGAATATATCTTCACACTCAAAAACTACCGGCTGCCGCCTAAAGATTGCTTCCATTAAATGCGGCAGAATACTATTAGATAATTCTTTCCCAGCTACATCCGAGGGCTGATTGCAACCATACTTTATCAGCCAACTGTTTTGCTCATGCCTGCACCCCACTGCCGAGTGACAGTCAAGCCCTTCTGTTAGGGCAGTAATAATTATCTGGATAAAATGATCAACATTGGTGGTCAGATCTGATGATTTCCTAATACGGTTTAGGGTTTCGGGTAGTTTGCGCAAATACTTTTCTGTGGTGATATCATGGCAAAAAACCAGCAACCCATCTGGATTCGGGACCGCCCTAACCTTTACCCATGTATTGTAGGGGTTGACGAAAGCCTCAAACTCAACTGCCTGCCCGGTTGCTACCGCCTCCTGATACTTGGGCAAAAAAGAAGAACTCCGGCCCTCGCCCAACACAGCATAGATATTCTGTCCAATGAGCTCCTCCCAGGTTTTACGCAACAGTTTTTGAGCTTTTTCATTGATGTACGTAAATCGCCAATCTGTATCTAGAGCAAAATACCCATCGCTGATGTTTTCAATAAGTGTAGCTGAATTGCCATATTGCACAGATTCATCCTCCCCTGGTACGCAGCCTGCCAGACATTCCTGCTGAGCCATGTCCAGCCTGCACCAATAATTAACATGGATATATATTCCATGATACTTAACATATTCCTTTTTTGCCAAACAAAAAAGAGTAAGACACCCTCCTCGAAGGCATCTTACTCTTTGGAACTATTATCGTCTGTTTATTCTGCAGTAAACGGCAGAAGAGCGATATTACGAGCGCGTTTAACAGCTAATGTCATTTGACGTTGATGTTTGGCGCAGTTACCAGAGATGCGGCGTGGCAGAATTTTGCCCCGCTCGGTGGTGTACCGGCGCAATTTGGGAAGATCTTTGTAGTCAATAGAGCTTACTTTATCAACACAAAAGCTGCAAACTTTTTTCTTAGGTTTACGGCCTCTTTCACGTTTCATAGCCATTTGTTTACCCCCCTTTTAAAACGGTATTTCCTCATCAGGGAAGACATCTTTGCCGAACGAATTTACATCTATATTCCCCGCGTCACCACTTGACGCCTGTTTACGTTCCAGGAATTCGATGGACTGCGCCACCACTTCGGCGATGCGACGTTTCTGTCCATCATTGGCTTCATATGAGCGAATCTGCAGACGGCCCTCGACCAATACCCTCTGGCCTTTAGTGAGGTTATTACCACATGTTTCAGCCAGTTTCTCCCAGGCTACAACCGGGATAAAATCAGCATTGTTTTGCCCCTGAGCGCCACCACCAAATCGATTGACAGCCAGCGAAAAGGAAGCAACTGCTTTGCCGCTTTGGGTATATCTCACTTCCGGATCTTGCGCCAAGCGGCCGACAAGGATGACTTTATTCATATATCCTCACACCTCCTGGCTACAAAATTAGTCTTCCAATCTAATAACCATGTGTTTAAGAATTTCATCGGTAATCTTCAGCACACGTTCCAGTTCAAATACAGTAGCTGGCTCAGCAGTGAAGTTAATCAGGGTATAATACCCTTCCATGAAATCTTTTACTTCATAAGCCAGACGCTTTTTGCCCCAACGGTCAACCTTGTCAATTGTGCCGCCAGTGTTCTTAATAATGTTCTCGAACTTGGCAATAGTTGCATTAGTAACCTCTTCGTCATTAGGCTTAACGATAATCACGACTTCGTATTTTCTCACGAAATCACCTCCTCCTTTGGACTATTGGCTCCCCTTACGGGAGCAGGGAAGGTTTTGAAAAACAAAACCATGTCACATATATATCATTGCGACTAAATTATTATAGCACTAGTTGTCTCACAAATGCAAGAAAATTACCAACTAAATATTAAATGTTTAAGATTTGATTACCAGTAGGCCGCTTTGCCGGCTGGGGAATAGCAAACGCCAGTATAAGGGCTAAACCAAGGGAAACCAGCGACCATAGCAGGGCGCTTTCAATGCCTATGTGATCTCCCAGTCCCCCGGTTATCGCCGCACCAACACCCCCCAGCCCAAAAGACAATCCCAGCATCATACCAGATGCCATAGCAGCATTTCCGGGAATAAGCTCCTGGGCCCAAACAACCGAGGTTGGTGCTGTGCTTTGAATCAACGCGCCACTGAGGGCTAACAGGCTGTAACTTACAAACGACGGACTAATATCACACAAAAACAAATAGGTAACAGGCAAACACAATAGTAACGATCCGATAACTCCGGCTTTACGGCCGATCCGGTCACCCAGCCAGCCACCAAACAGGGCGCCACAGGCACCGCTTAATAAAAACACGGTAAGCATGCTGGCAGCAACGGAGGGCGGCTGTCCAGCCCCTGCCAATGCCACAGGCAAAAAGGTAGGCAAGGCAACTTGCATCCAGGATCGCAGAGCATTCACAATGTTCAGGAGAATAAGTCCGCGTGATTTATACCACGGCTCGAACTGTTCATTAACCGCATCTCTTGCGCACGTCTTTGCCGGACTAATATCAAATTTATGCAGACCGGCCAAGTAAGAAGCCCCTGTTACGAGCAGGCCGGGGATGATTAGCCATAACAAACTGGCTGTACCTGTAGTGCTTAATAGATACAGGATCACAGCCGGAGCTACAGCATAACCAATATTGCCGCCAAATATAAAAATGGACATAGCCGTCCCCTTTGTCTCTGCGGTTACCACTCTGCCCATTAGACTGGCAGCCAACGGATGGAAAACAGAGGACCCCAGCCCTGCCAAACCCACCAGCAAAAACAAGGCGAACTTACTGTCCGCTAAACCCGACAAACAGATAAATACAGCACTTACAGGCGTCGTAACAAGAATAAGCCAGGCATAGCCGCGCTTATCAATGATATAACCGCTGACAGGCTGTAGCACACTTGAAATTACCGAATAAACCATAACCAGCATTCCACTCATAGTCAGAGACAGTCCCAGTTTCACCATAACAATCGGTAGTAGTGCCGGCAAGAAATTAGCATAAAAGTCACTAAAAAAATGCCCGGCGCTTAATAAGGATATGTTTAAAAAAACCGGGGTACTTAGGTTCTTACTCACACCAATAACCTCCAAAAAAGGAAAAGAGCGGCAGATATCCGCTCTCTATACGTTAAATCTAAAATAGGTTACATCGCCGTCCTGCATAATATATTCTTTACCCTCAAGACGCACCCAGCCTTTTTCCTTGGCCGCATTGTGAGCGCCTGCTGTCATCAAATCAGTATATGATACAATCTCGGCCCTAATGAAACCACGCTCAATGTCACTGTGGATTTTCCCGGCAGCCTGCGGTGCTTTAGTTCCGCGCACAATCGTCCAGGCCCGTACTTCCTGCTCGCCTGCGGTAAAGAACGTCATCAGCCCCAGCAGCTTAAAGCTTGCCCGAATCAGCTTATCCAGTCCGGATTCATCCAGCCCTAAATCAGCTAAGAACTCACAGGCTTCAGCCTCAGGCAGCTCGGCAATCTCTGACTCGACTTTAGCCGAAACAATAATGACTTCCGCCCCTTCACGCGCCGCATATTCTTGCACTTTAGCCACATGTGGATTAGCACTGGCGTCAGCTGCTTCCTGTTCACTCACATTAGCAACAAACAACGTAGGCTTTAACGTCAGCAAAAACAAGTCACTGAGCAGTTCTGCCATATCCCCGTCATTTACAACACTACGGGCCGGCTGGCCATCAGCCAGTGCCTGGTGAACGGTTTTCAACGCCTCAAGTTCAGCCTGGGCTTTTTTATCGCCGCCTTTAAGCATTTTTTGGACACGATCAATGCGTTTTTCCACCGTTTCCAAGTCAGCCAGACACAACTCGGTATTAATAATATCAATATCGCGTAGCGGGTCCAGATTACCGGCTACATGGGTAATATTATCGTCGGAAAAACATCTGACAACCTGGGCTACAGCATCTACCTGACGGATATGTGACAGAAACTTATTGCCAAGCCCTTCACCCTGGGCTGCTCCCTGTACCAGCCCGGCAATGTCAACAAACCGCATGGCTGCAGGTAAAGTCCGTTGCTTAGGTTTATACATTTCAGTCAACTTTACCAGGCGATCATCAGGCACATCAACAACACCGACATTCGGTTCAATCGTACAGAAGGGATAGTTGGCTGCCTCGGCACCGGCTTTGGTAATGGCATTAAACAGGGTACTTTTACCAACATTAGGCAAACCGACAATACCCACTTCAAGATTAGTGCTCATGAATGTTACTCCACCTTTAAGGCTGATAAATCTCCAGCCAGAATGTTTAAATAGAAACAGTTAACTTTTTATATTGTAAGATATTGCCGGATGAAATACAAGTATACCAATCCTATATCTTGGATTATTTGCCTGCTGGAGGAGCTGCCGGTACAATGGCCTTGACACCTTTTTCAAACTTGGGCCGTGGAATCATGACCTGACGACCACATTGCAGGCATTTTAGGCCGAAATCGATCCCGGTACGGGTAATCTCCCAGCGATCACCACCACAAGGATGATTTTTTTTCATTTTGACAATCTCACCGATTTTATAGTTATATCTCTCGTTCATGTCATCCTCCTGTTTTAAGCGCTGTTATTGAGGCATAGAACCCGTGGTTACAGCTTGAGGCGGGGGAATCTTAGCTGCCGTGAACTGCTCTTTTATCAGGCGTCGCAACGTCGTTTCCACCTTCACCTGCTCTAATGGCACTGTTTTGGCAGTTATACGGATAACCACCTCTCCCGGTCTGAGATCAACCACACCAACGACATTGGGGCCTGCCAGCACCTCTGGCATACTTTTTCCGACAGAAATACACGCCGCCTCCAGAATGGTAAAGATCTCGCCAATATCAGCCTCATAGGGTACAGGCACATTGACGACAGCCTGCATATGACCTCTGGTATAATTGCTCACCTTAAGAATAGAACCATTAGGTATGATGTGGAGAATGCCATTGCCATCCCGCAGCTTGGTAACACGAAAGCCCAATTCCTCTACAGTGCCGGTCATATCGCCAATCACTACATAGTCCCCTACCCCGTACTGGTCTTCCAGAATAATAAAAAAACCTGTGATAAAGTCTTTGATCAGGCTTTGGGCGCCAACGCCTACGGCCAAACCGATAATACCGGCGCCAGCGACAATCGAGGTTGTATCAATCTTAAACTCCTGGAGCATCATTACAACAACTATGAAGTAAATAGCATACCTGATGATACTATGCAACAGACTGCTCAATGTCCTGGCCCGTTTTTCGTCCAAATATATCGTCTTTGCCCCTGGCTTAGGGATAAAAAACTGTTCGATAATCATATTAGTAAACCTCAGCAAAATGAGGCCACCTACTCCAATAGTTACCAGTCGGATTAATGTCACAGCTATCCCCAGCCAAAATGCAGGTGTCAGCAGTTGTTCCACACTAACCTCCATACTCAGTTATTTTTTCAAAAATATACACGGTATCTCCTGCCAATGTCCGGCTAAACAATTTTGACCACCGTACCCTGGCAGCGGCAAACAGGCTAAGAATCAGGTCTTGCTGCCTGGCTGCAAATAGCAGGCATTGGCCGCAGCTGATATCAATCTCCCGTGGTGTCGGCAGGGCATAGGCCGGAATACCGTTTTGTGCCAATAACTTTTCAGCTTTAATGGCCTGATGTATTGACGCAAAAGAAATCAGCCGGTCATAACTTCGATATGTAATAAGATCACCTGCTTATAACGTCACTGTTTTAGCATTTGCGATTGTCTCAATAATAGTATACATATTCGTCACTTCACCAACCGCCAGATCGGCCTTGACCTGATAATAATCAAGGCAGGTACCACATGACAGGACAGTGACCCCTCGCTCAGCCAGAGTTTTTAGTTGCTCCAGCACCGGTGAGCCTTCCACAGTCAGTCTAATACCGCTATTGATAAAGAGGAGCGCCTCTGGTTGTGGTTTTGTCTCAAGCATTGTAGTCATAAACGCCTTCATCAATACGGCTCCCAACTCCGGCGCACCATGACCTAAGGTATTCTGAGTAATTAGATACACCTGCCGGGTTGCATCCGGTCCAATGCTTGCAGTCGTTGCCGCAACCGGCGTTGCCGCTCTTGTACCTTTACCCTTAATGATCGTAATGTAATAATCTCCGCTTTTTTCCTCTACAGCCGCCCCAAGACCATTGGCAGCAGCAAACTTAACGACATTAATTTTAGCAACATCATTGTCAACAATAATAGTAATCCGGCCTGCCTCGGTTGTTTCAATTGTCTTCTTAGTCTGAATTACCGGTTGTGGACAAACCAGGCCTCTGCAATCAACAACTTTATCTGACATAAATATCTCCCCCTCCGTCTGCCGTAACTTGTCCAATCAAGCTGGCTGCTGCCACGCCTGCGGCCTGCAGGGCAGCAATTAATGCTTGCGCCTGATCTCCAGGTACAGCAAATAATAATCCCCCTGAGGTTTGCGGATCAAAGCAGATGTCCCTGATGTTTTCTTTAACAGGCTCAGCAAAAGTCACCGTTTTTAGATAGTTACGGTTAGTATAAGCGCCACCCGGCACCAATCCCATATTGGCCGCCTCGGCAGCCTCCGGCAATAGCGGTAATGCTGTGCTATCAATCGTTATTGATACTTTGCTGCCTGCTGCCATTTCGTAAACATGACCCAATAATCCAAAGCCGGTAATATCTGTGCAAGCATTAATGTTAAAACCTGCCGCAACTTTTGCGGCAACCGCATTTAATGCCGCCATGCTGGCCGTTGCCTCAGCAACACCGTGCGGAAATAAATCAGCTCGTGCTGCAGAAGTCAGAATACCGGTACCTAGCGCTTTCGTCAGCACCAGACAATCCCCGGGCTGCGCCCCGGCATTTGTCCAAATTTTTTCCGGGTGGGCAAGTCCTGTGACAGACAGGCCATATTTAGGCTCATTATCAACAATGCTATGACCGCCGATAATAACGGCTCCAGCCTCAGCAACCTTGTCCTGCCCGCCTTGTAGAATGGCCAAAAGCACTTCTCCGGGAAGCTTACAATTGGGGAAAGCCACTAGATTGAGTGCCGTTAATGGCGTTGCTCCCATTGCATAGATATCACTCAGACTGTTAGCAGCCGCAATCTGCCCAAACAGATATGGATCATCCACAATGGGGGTAAAAAAATCCACCGTTTGCACAAGGGCTGTTGTTGCATTTAGTTTATATACCCCGGCATCATCTGATGTAGTAATGCCAACAAGCACATTAGGATTATGCATTACCGGCAACTGATTCAAAACCCCGGCCAGGTCCCCTGGCCCCAGTTTGGCAGCACAGCCACCACGCTGGCTATACTCTGTAAGTTTTACCACAGGTAATACCCTCCTTGGTTAGTATTTTACGTGATTAGATTTCATATTGATATATTATAACCTGCCTGGGTAAAATCCTGCTTCACTCATGCTTACAGTTTTCGCCGCATTCTGATGGGCAAAAACCGAAGCCATCGTTGTAGTCACACGGCTCTAAGTGGATAATAACATCACAGGGAGCAAACTGAGCTTTTATGGTTATTTCGATCTCATCGCAAACGTCATGCGCTTTATCAAGATACATATCTTTTTTTAGCACTATATGCATGTCAATCAGCCGGAAACTACCTGACCGTCTGGTCCGCAGCTTGTGAAAGGCAATGACCTCCGGATGCTGATGAACAATCGCTCTTATTTCTTCTTCTTCTGACTCAGGCAGAGTAACATCAGTTAGCTCATAGATGCTTTTCATGGTCATACTAAAACCAGCCTTAAACACAATAACTGCAACAGCAATAGCAATCATGGGGTCAAGCCAGTATAGACCTGTCAGCTTAATAATCACCAAACCGATAAATACGCCCGCACTTGTCCAGATATCGGCCTTCAGGTGAAGCGCATCAGCCTCCAGGGCATGAGAACCGGTAAGGCGCGCCACATAATAAAGTTTATTTGATACCCAGTAATTAACAGCCACTGATACAGCCATAACGATCAAACCATACTCCAGATATTCCGGGATATGCGGGTTATTTATCTTATTTATAGACTCATAAACTATCCATAAGGCGGCTAATACAATGAGCACAGCTTCAAATGCCGCTGACAGGTTTTCGATTTTTCCATGACCGTACGCATGTTGGCTATCAGGTGGCTTACTAGCTTTTCTTACCGCAATATAGGCTACGAGTGCAGCAATTAAATCGACTGCAGAATGAGCAGCTTCCGAAACAATACTGACTGCCCCTGTAAATATGCCGACAACAAGTTTAAGCACCACTAACAGGGTATTGGAGATAACCGATAACCGTGCTGTCTGCTGCTTTAGTTGGTTATAATTAGTTTCCAAGCCTTTCCCCCCAAAAAGTAAATTTAAACATAATTAAAAAACCTGCGGGTCCAATAGGTCCCGCAGGTTTTACCTGCTGCTGGCGCTGCCCGGCTGCACCGGCATAGCCGGTCGCCTGTTCCTACGCTTATTATATTAGCACAGCAAACAAAATGTGTAAAATTCTTGGGCAGATTTAGATAAAATTAGCCGATCTGAGCAACATGTTGCACAGGATAACCCAGAGCCGCTAAACGGTCAGTCAATGTTTTTACATCATTAATCTCAGCCCGAATAACTACCTCATACTGACCATCCTCAGCCGGAAAGCTAACAAAACTGCCAATACTAACACCTTGCTCCTTAAATACACCGGAAATATCGTTAATAACTCCTAACCGGTCCGGAACAATCAAGCTCAGACGGGTTTTGCCCTGGGGCAATCCCATCGCATCAACAAAAGCCTTAAATATATCGGTTTCTGTCAGTATGCCGACAACAGCCTGATTGGCATCAACAGCGATTAACCCACCGATTTTATTGTTGTACATTAAGAGCGCCGCTTCTTCCACAGTGGCATCCGCGCTTATTGTCAGAACCTTCCTGGTCATAATGTCTTTTACCTGCATCTTAGCCAAGAGATAGTTTAGTTCAAACACGGATAGCGACGTCGCTGGCGAAGCCGACACTTCTCTGAGGTCTCGATCAGTAACAATACCAACCAGCTTGCCATTATCTACCACCGGCAAGCGGCGGAATTTGTTGCTGCGCATAATCTGCAGCGCATCCACAATAGTCATGGCTGACGTAATAGTAGTGGGGTTGGCTGTCATTCGTTTGGATACGATCATAGCATAACACTTCCCCTACACATTTATTGTTTAAGAACATCGCAAATGGGCATTCTTCTTGAGCACTCGCCTGTTATTATCCGCCCAGATATGCTTTTCTGATCTCTTCACTTGCAGCCAGTTCTTTAGCATCACCTGACAAGATAATACGCCCGGTCTCCAGCACATAGGCTTTATTGGCAATAGACAATGCCATATGAGCATTCTGCTCAACCAAAAGAATAGTAGTACCTGTCTGATTGATGTCTTTAATAATCGAAAATATCTCTTTTACCAGGAGCGGAGCCAAGCCCATAGAGGGTTCATCCAAAAGCAGAATCCGCGGACGGCTCATCAGTGCACGGCCCATCGCCAGCATCTGCTGTTCACCGCCTGACAGCGTACCGGAGAGCTGGCTACGCCGTTCACCCAGACGAGGGAAACGGGCAAATACGTTATCCATATCTGCTTTAATCTCTTTGGTGTCAGAACGAAGGTATGCGCCTAATTCCAGGTTCTCAAGTACCGACATATGTGCAAATACGCGGCGCCCTTCAGGTACTTGCGATATACCTAGTTTAACAATATTCTGCGCAGGCACGCCGGCAATATTTTGTCCCTCAAAAGCAATCTGCCCTGTTTTAGGTTTTAGGAGACCGGAGATAGTCCGGAGTGTAGTACTTTTGCCTGCACCGTTAGCGCCAATCAGTGTAACGATCTCGCCCTGGTTTACCTCAACACTGATCCCTTTTAGAGCATGAATGGCACCATAATATACATTAATGTTATCAACTTTTAACATAACCATGATCTAAACCTCCTCACCGAGGTAGGCCTCGATAACCCGTGGATTATTTTTAATTTCGTGTGGCGTTCCTTGGGCGATTATGCTGCCATAATCAAGTACATAGATCCGCTCACAAACCCCCATAACCAGGCTCATATCGTGTTCAATCAACAGGATCGTCAGTTTAAACTCATTTTTGATCCAGCGAATCATTTCCATAAGCTGCTGCGTCTCCTGCGGATTCATCCCGGCTGCCGGTTCATCTAGGAGCAACAGTTTAGGCTGGGCTGCCAGCGCCCGTGCAATCTCCAGACGGCGCTGCTCACCATAGGGCAGGTTTTTAGCAATTTCATCTTTTTTATCAGCTAATTGAAAGATTTCTAAAAACCGAATGGCCTTCTCTTCAATCTCAGCTTCTTCAGCATGATAGCCGCCAATACGGAAGAAAGACGCCAGCAAGCCGTACTTTACGTGAAAATGATATGCAATCTTAACATTGTCAAGTACGGTAAGGTCAGCAAACAACCTGATATTTTGGAAAGTACGGGCAATACCCTTCTGAGTAATCTGGTATGGTTTGAGACCGACAACACTTTTGCCGTCAAACTCAATTTGGCCTTCGGTAGGTTCATATACCCCGGTTAAAAGGTTAAACGCCGTTGTCTTGCCGGCACCGTTCGGGCCGATAAGACCAACCAACTCGCCAGGAGCAATTTCAATGTCGAAATTAGAAACCGCCCGAAGGCCGCCGAAAACTTTCGATAGCTTAGTTGCCTTGAGTAGAGCCATGTTTCTTACCTCCTGTCAAGCGGCCTAACATCTTCAGGCTTAATTCTTTATTGCCAAACAAGCCCTGTGGCCGGTACAGCATCAAAATAATAAGCATTAGCGAGTATATGATCATCCGCCACTCGGGATAGCTAGCAAGCGCAGCTGACACAAAGGTCAGTAGAACAGCTGCGGTAATGCTGCCGGAGATGCTGCCAAGCCCCCCCAATACCACCATTGTCAAGATATCAAACGATTTCATAAAAGTAAAAGATGCCGGATGGGCAATATAAAAGTAATGTGCAAACAGGGAACCGGCCACACCGGCGAAAGCCGCTCCGATAGTAAAGGCCAGAACCTTGTATTTAGTTGTATCAACCCCCATGGCTTCGGCAGCAATTTCGTTTTCACGGATGGAAATACATGCCCGCCCATGGGTTGAGTCAATAAAGTTTTTAATGACAAACACGGTAAACACCGTAATCGCAAACACCCAGGTAAAGTCGGTATAACGGGGAATACCCATAAATCCTGACGCACCACCAACATACGGAATGTTTAGAATACAAATCCGGATGATTTCGCCAAGTCCCAAGGTCGCAATGGCCAGATAATCGCCATTTAAGCGTAATGTCGGAAGTCCTATCGCAAAACCCAAAGATCCGGCGGCAATTGCGCCACCGAGAATAGCAGCAATAAACGGTAACTGCAGCTTTACTGTGAGTACTGCGCTTAAATATGCGCCAACAGCCATAAAGCCCGCATGCCCAATAGAGAATTGGCCGGTAAATCCGTTAATAAGGTTCAGGCTTACTGCCAGAATAATATTAATGCCAATTAAAATAATATTAAGCTGCCAGAATGGACCAATCACCTCAGCTAATATCAGACCTTGAATAACGGCGTAAGCCACTATACAGGCCACTAACCCCATAATATCTGTCTTAGTTTTTCCTCGTAAATTCATGGCCTGTCACCTACACTTTCTCCCGGATATTTTTACCCAAGAGACCAGTCGGTCTCCATAGCAGGATAATAATCAGAATCCCAAACGCCACTGCATCCCGGAAGGTTGAAGACCAGAATCCGCTGACCAAAGCTTCAATGACTCCAAGAATGGTACCACCAAGCATAGCACCAGGAATGCTGCCGATACCGCCTAGTACTGCAGCAACGAAGGCTTTAAGGCCAGGCATAATTCCCATCAATGGGTCAATTGAGTTGTAGTAAACACCAACAAGCACACCGGCTGCAGCAGCCAGCGCTGAGCCAATACCAAAGGTAAAGGAGATTACCCGGTCAACGTCAATACCCATAAGCCGGGCAGCATCGGTGTCAAAAGACACAGCCCGCATTGCTTTACCCATTTTGGTTTGGTGTACGACATAGGTCAGAATGACCATTAATAGCAGGGATACCACTAAAATAATAACTTGCTGACTGTTAATCACCAGACCCCAGACATTATATATCTCAGCATTAAAAACCGCCGGGAAGGTCCGCGGCTGAGGTGACACCAGCAGCATTCCGCCATACTCTAAGAATAGCGATACGCCAATAGCCGCGATGAGGATCGCAATCTTGGGCGCACTCCTTAGAGGTCTGTAAGCTATTTTTTCAATTGCCATACCGATAACAGCAGCAGCGGCCATTGAAAAAATCAGCGCCGGAACAAATGAAAACTTCAATACAGATGTGGCAAAAAAACCCGCATAGGCGCCCACCATGTATATGTCTCCATGGGCGAAATTGATCAGCCTGATTATACCGTAAACCATGGTATAACCCAGCGCAATGAGCGCATAAATGCTGCCCAGGGAAATACCATTTATTAATTGCTGGCCAAATTGTACGATTAAGCTTGAGGAATCCAATGCGCTCTCCCCTCTCCATTTCAAAAAATATTATTATATGTTGAAGGGCCAAATTGGTCCAGATAGCCGGGATAATTATCCCGGCTACAGGGAACAACGCACCCTTAATTAGGGATTTACCTTCTCTTTAAAGGTTTGCTTGCCGTCTTTCATTTCAATGATGACAGCACTCTTAACCGGATCATGGGTAGCATTAAAGGTAATTAAACCTGATACTGCCTGATAATCTTTAGTTTTAGCCAATTCATCTTTAATCTTCACAGGATCTGCACTATTGGCCCGTTTCATAGCCTCGATCACCATCATGGTGGCGTCATAGGATAATGCGGCAAAAGCGTCAGGCGTCTGATTGTATTCTTTCTTATAGGCTTCAACAAAAGTTTTTACTGCAGGACTATTATCATCAGGCGAATAGTGATTGCTAAAGAAGCTGTTGTTTAAAGCCTGAGCGCCGCCGATTTCCGGCAACTTAGCGGAGTCCCAGCCATCGCCGCCCAGGAATGGAACCGTAAGACCAAGCTCACGGGCTTGTTTAATAATCATACCTACTTCCTGATAATAACCAGGCACAAACACAACATCAGGGTTTTTGGCCTTGATCTTGGTCAGGGTGGATTTGAAATCAGTGTCTTTCGCCAAATAGGCTTCACTTGACACAATTGTGCCGCCATTTTTCTCAAAAGTTTCTTTAAAGAACTGGCCTAAGCCTTTAGCATAGTCACTGGAGTTATCAATGTATATAGCCGCGGTTTTGGCTTTAAGCGACTTTTGGGCAAATGAGGCCATTACCGAGCCCTGGAACGGATCAATAAAGGCAGCCCGGAAATTAAAGTCGCGCACCTTGCCGCTGTTAGGATCAACAGTCACTTTAGGGTTCGATGCAGTCGGGCTGATAGCCAGCACCTTGTTATCGGCATTAACCTGAGCTGCTGCAATAACGCTGGAAGAAGCAATAGGGGCGATAACAGCCACTACTTTATCCTGAGTTACAAGCTTTTGCATGGCATTGGCCGCCTCAGCTGCTTCACTCTTATTATCTGCTACAACTAAAGCAAGCTGTTTACCGAGAACACCGCCTTTGGCATTCACTTCTTTTATAGCTAATTTAGCAGCATTGGTCGCCGACTGGCCAAAAGTGGCATTGCCGCCGGTCATCTCCAGGTTAGCGCCGAGCTTGATTACGTCTGACTGCTGGCCACCACTACCGCTGCCGCCGCAGCCTGCAATGAGTCCAGCCACCATAAGTACACTTACTGTTACACTTACTAACTTCGTAAATCTTGTTTTTGACATGGTTTCCCCTCCCAATTATCAAAACTGGATACCGTGGTGCAAACATCGCATGTACAGTATCGCCCCCTTACATTGAGATCCAAATACCCGCAAAGGTTACAGACCTCAACTGTTGTTAGTACTTTCGTGTCCACCAACAACAACTACTTGTTTCGCATACAGTGTAATTATAGGGGCCTTGTCCATCTCTGTCAATACTTCCAGCACAGTACATCTAACTGTTTGTCCACGCAGGGGAGACTTTGGTTGTCTTATTCTTATTAAAAAGGGATAAGGCCTTGGCCTTACCCCTTGCACTGCATTGTACACTGGTAGAGTTCATTACCACTTATTTACTTATTGAAGGGTTAGGGATTAATCTTTTCTTTAAAGGATTGCTTACCATCTTTCATCTCGATTACTACAGCACTCTTTACCGGATTATGGTTAGCATCAAGGGTCAGGATACCTGTGCTTACTTGCAGGTTTTTGGTTTGTTCCAGTGCATCGCGAATTTTAGCCGGATCAGCGCTGCCTGCGCGTTTGATTGCATCGATAATCACTAGCCCGGAGTCATAGCCAAGGGCAGCCAAAGCGCTAGGCTCTTGGCCATATTCTTTTTTGTAGGCTTCTACAAATTTTACAATGTTAGGATCTTTATCTTGTGAGGAGTAGTGATTGCTGAAGAAACCGTTGTTGAGCGGAGCAGCGCCGGCAATATCTACCAGCTTGCTGTCATCCCAGCCGTCAGTACCTAACAAAGGAATAGTAATACCAAGTTCACGGGCCTGTTTAACAATCTTGCCTACTTCTTCATAATAAGCCGGGATAAAGATTACGTCAGGATTAGTGGCCTTAATCTTAGTCAGAGTAGCTTTAAAGTCAGTATCTTTCTGTAAGAAGCCTTCTTTAGCTACAATCTTGCCGCCGCCTTGAGTAAAAGCAGCCTCGAAAACGTCAGCAAGTCCTTTAGAATAATCGGAGCTGTTATCAATATAAATTGCGGCAGTTTTTGCTTTTACCGATTTGCTGGCAAAGTCAGACATTACTTTGCCTTGGAAGGGATCAATAAAGCAGGCGCGGAAAGCATAAGGCCGTACATTGCCATTATCAACGGTTACTTTAGGATTGGTTGCGGTAGCAGTAAGTACCGGAACTTTATTATCTTGTGCAATTTGCAGGGTAGCCAGCACATTAGAGCTGGATACAGGGCCTAGCACAGCTACAACTTTATCTTGAGTTATTAGTTTAGTAATCGCATTAGCAGCCTCTGCTGGTTCTGATTTATTGTCAGCGACTACAAAAGTAAGCTGTTTTCCCAATACACCACCAGCTGCATTGGCTTCTTTGAATGCCAGTTTAATGCCATTGGCTGTTTGATTGCCAAAATTGGCAATCCCGCCAGTCATTTCAAAATTACCACCAATTTTAATATCTTTGGCATCAGCAGGTTTTGATGACGACGAACCGCCGCAGCCTGCCACCAGACCAGCCAGCATGGTAAGCGCTACTGCTAAACCGACAAACGTTAACCACTTTTTACTCACTGTAAATTCCCTCTTTTCTCCTCGATATTCACCTTTTTTATGCACCAAAAACACTGGGTCTAACAGCTGCCTGGGCTACAATTAAAAAAAAGTACATATTACTAAATATCGTCCCAAATCAGCTCCCTCCGGTTTACAGTTGTTGTGAAACTATGCAAACCACATGTTCCCCAGTCGCAGATATTTGTGCGCATATGTCTGTAAATATTATTATATTGGTAAGTCCTCCGACCTGTCAATACGTTTTTTTTGATACGTGTAATTTTACTGTTTTTGCAGAATGGATCTAAGTCCACAAAATAAAAAACATCTCTGCCAATTGTCCTGCTGGCAGAGATGTTTTCGTTTATCTGTAAAACTGAATTGGTTCGGCGTTAGTGTCCATATTCCAGACGCCGCAGGGGCAAATGCCACTGCAGATGCCGCAGCCGATACATTTATTCGAGTCGGACACATATTCAGCTCCTGTTGTGCCGACTATGCGGGTAATGGCATTCTCCGGACAAGACTTCAGACACATATGACAATCGCGGCAAGTACCACAGCTGATACAGCGGTTGTAATCACCAGTAGCCTCCGGCACATCACAACTATGACATTTTTTAAAATAGGCGGTACTCATCCGGTCTGGTGAAATTTTCTCCTTTTGCGTTACAGCATAGCTACTGTTGTTCAGATACGCATTGGCAGCCAATGCAGCCTGGCGCCCAGCCCCAATGGCGTCTACCAATCGTCCCGGGCGAATTGTGTCACCCGCAGTAAAGATACCAGGGGCCACACTATAATCGGCAGCCGGTTTCAGGCAACCGCGGTCAAATTCAATACCTGCAGGCACAAAACCAAGATCTGGTGACTCGCCAATTGAGATAATAACCGTATCCCCTTTAATTAGCTGACCGTCTTGGGTGACAATTCCTTCAGCCGTAACCTCTTTAGTAAACACCGGCCAGAGGATCTCACCACCCAGTGCTTTTACATGTGCAATCTCGTGTTCAAAAGCTGCCGGGCGTTGAACGTCGATACAGGTTACCTGCTCGGCTCCCAGGCCATAGGCACCGACAGCGACATCCATGCCGGAGTTACCACAGCCGATAACAATGACCTTCTTTCCAATACCAGGGTGCTCGCCCCGGTTAATGGCTTTGAGAAAATCCAGGCCTTTGACAACACGTTCCTGACCAGGCCAGGATATTACCTTAGTTATATGGGCACCAGTGGTAACTACCACTGCATCATGACTGTCTTTTATTGAGGAGAACTTTTCTTTATCAACAGTTACGCCGGTTTTAATGGTAACACCCATTTTTTCAATCCGGGCGATTTCGCTCGCCAGTGTGGACTGAGGCAGGCGTGAGCGGGGAATGACCTGCTCCATTTTGCCGCCAACCTTAGCATCTGCTTCAAATACTGTTACCTCATGGCCCAGCCGCGCTAGCTGCCAAGCCGCGGTAAGACCAGCCGCACCGCCGCCAATAACGGCCACATGCTTGCCTGTTTTAGCTTCGGCTTGGGGCAGTTCTGCGTCAGCCGAGTAACTGCCCAGTTTGCCGATTTGCGCTGAGATATCAACCGTTTTCCTGGTACACTCATCCATACAGAGGTTCGGACATACCGCACCGCACACCGAACCAGGGAATGGCGTATATTCAAGCACCAACCGGTAAGCCTCATCGATCTTGCCGTCCCGCAGCAGGTTAAAACGCTGTTGGGAAGGTATTGAGGCCGTACAGTTAAATTCACAGGGCGCACTATATTTGGCATTCTCCCAGACAGGTACACGCCGCCGGTATACACCAGTGGCAATCGCACCGATGACCGCAAAATCATCATCGCATACATCGCCGAAGATACTGCCAGGTACCCAGGTACCGGTCCGGAAAGCATTAAGATTGGTGTTGGCTTTTTTGGGGCGCTCATCATAGGAAAGCGGTACTACTTTCTGCCAGTCACTCCAGTCAGTTAACCGGCTGCGTATCTCCGGCCGCCCGATCGCAGTTAGAAAATCATCCATATTGCCATCAAGATAGGCAATATCGTCCGCATTTAACGCAAGTATCTTGGTATCTTTAGCCGATATTCCGTTGGCCCTGCCCCGGAAGTAGACAATACCGCCAACCATACCGGTACAGGCACGGTCACCCAAGACAGACTCGAACTGTTCGCTGTCATAGCCGCACACTACCGCAATACCGCCCCCCATGAATTCGAAGGCAAAACTACCGACATTCTTCAGCACCCAAAACTCAGGCGCCTCATACAAGGGGTCATGCTTCATGAGCGAGCCTGAGCGGGTTCCCGCCCGGCCGCCAACATAAATGCTGCCTGCAGCAGCACAGTGAGCCGTAGTATCACCACCATCGCCCTTAACAATAATCCGGCCGCCGGCATTAAGCCAGCCGACATCAGCGGAGGCCGAGCCTTCAACAATAATTTCTGTTCCTGGCAGACACATGGAACCAACGCGCTGGCCGGCATTTTTTACGTAAAATTTGAGTGGCTTACCTTCAGGGTGCCATAGCGGCCCACCAATATCATGCTGGCCTGCAGCTTCAATATAAAACTCAGTTTCCCCTTGAGCCAACGCGGCATTTACACTCTCTAAGAGGTCTTGCGTTGACATCCGGTTGTTGCCGTCAATCGTATTTATTTTAAACATGCGCATTCCCTCCTAGCATACATATTGAATTGCCAGCTTGTCAGCAATAGCTCTGTCGGTAGTAACCAGAGCGTCAGAACGTCCGACAGGCAGTGAGCTGTTACCGACAGGCGCCATGAGCTTTTTGAGTTCGCTGTCTAATGCCAGCATGTAGTCAACAATGTTTTGCGCCGCTTTATCAATATCCAAACGCTTTACTAAACGCGGGTTTTGCGTACAGATTCCTGCCGGACAGTTTCCGGTATTGCATGCATTGCAGCGCCCAAGCTCGTTACCGACACAGCCACACAATTGAATGAGTATTTTACCCAGGAATATACCATTAGCACCCAGACAGATCATTTTGAACGCATCAGCCGCCGCATTACCGGTCAAGCCAAGGCCGCCGCCGGCCCACAGCGGGATTTGCCCCTGCCGGCCTTGTTTAACAGCAGCCAGGTAGCATTCGCGGGTTTTTGATACCACCGGATGTCCGGTGTGGTCAAGTGAAACCTCATTTGCAGCACCGGTCCCGCCCTGAATACCATCCAGGAAAAAGCCGCCGCAAATTTTATAAGGATCTCTCAGGAGGTTATTGTATACAGATACCGACGTAGCCGATGCCGCGCATTTAATGGCAACAGGGACGCGGAATTTAAACGCAGCGTTCATGGACATGAACATTTTTTGTACCGACTCTTCAATAGAGTACAAACCCTGATGGTTTGGCGGTGATAAAAGGTCAGCCTTAGGCACGCCCCTGATGGCCTGAACCGGCTTGGACACTTTAGCTGCCGGCAACAGTCCGCCGTCACCCGGCTTGGCGCCTTGGCCAATTTTAATCAGAATACCGGCCGGATCAGCTTTCATGTGCGGCATGGCCTGAACAATACGGTTCCAGCCAAAATGACCTGAGGCAATTTGCAAAATCATATATTTTAGATATTCGGACCGCAAGAGTTTAATCGGCATTCCACCCTCGCCGGAAGACATCCGGACAGGCATCTTATGTTTCTCATTCAGATAGGCGGTAGCCAGGGCCACCGCTTCCCAGGCCCGGGTAGAAAGAGCACCGATAGACATATCACTGAATATAACTGGATAAATCCAGTTAACAGGCGGGGTGTGTCCAGTCAACTTAAGCTCATTACCGTCAGAGGTAAGTGGTAGTTCATGGGGGAGCAATACGCGGCCAAATGGTGCCAGGATGTCAAAAGTATGGCGCTCTGAGTCTAGTGCAGGGTCAGTCATCTGCGAAATACGGCCAACAACAATTTTATCCAGGGTCCGGTCGCTGCTGCCGAGGTTATTACGCCCACCGCGTTTTACTGTGGCACCGCCACTGCGATTGAGATAATTTATCCGGGAGTCAGGATTGCGTACCGGCTTAATCGCATTATTAGGGCAAACCTTCTCACACATTCCACAGCCAACACAGGCATTAGCAACAACTGCCCTTTGTTTAATTACCGGTATTGCCAGATGACGCTGGTTGGGATCGGGTTGGTGTCCTGTTGAAACAGTCACTGACCGCCGTTCCATCACGGCCTCAATAGCATGAAAGGTACAGGCAGCCACACAGCTGCCACACATGGTACAGCGCTCACTGCTATACTGCAATTTCCACGGCAGATCATTTACACTAACGTCTTGTACTCTTACTGCTTCCATCGTTCTACCTCCAATTCCGGGGTAATAACCACAACTTCCCGTTCGTTCGGATAAATATCAAGCTCCTGATTGCGATGCGGCATAATTTGATTAAGACCACAAACCTCGGACGAAATGGCAATCATTGTCCCGTCACTGCCAACTACAACTGGTCGCAATTTCTTGGAGTCACAGCAGGTCACCATACGGCTGTCAGGCAACATAGCGATAATTGTATTGGGTCCATTAATCTCCAGATGGCCTAGCGACTGGCGGATAGCAGTCAATTCACGGTTATCCGGCCGTTTGGCAATTTCATCAAAAGGCAGTGGCGTAATAACATGCTTATAATATTTAATCGGCCACTTCAGCACGTTAAGAACATAATGCAAGGTATATAAGAAATTCTGGGAATCTGATTCAAACCCAATATACCCGCGATGCAGCGGTTTTTGGTATTCTTTATTCTTGGTATAGAAGGTATTTTCGCCATTTGCACACAGTGTATAACCCTGCAGAAAAAATGGATGGGCTGCATAGCGCACAATTTCATAGTTTGTATTCTGACGGCACTGAACAACCACATTTTTAGCCATTAGTTCGCCAGTATTGTCCCACAGTTTAAAGTAAACAGCAATATCGCGAGGATCGCCAATTTCTTTCAGGGTCAAAACATCAGGCCAGAAAGAATAGACATAGCCCTGATCCTCATTCTCCAGTAACACCCGCAAGGCTAACCGGGTATCTAGCAGCAGTTCTTCTTTGGCTTCCTGAGTAGCGGTACGATAATATTCAGGATAATCATATGCCCGGAAAATATAATAGGGCATAGCTTTAATATCTAATCCCGGTTGACGGACACCACGGGGAATCCATTCATATACCGGTGTAAAGTTGTTTGTTTCCATGAAGTGCTCCACCAGCGACGCACCTTTCTGTGTACAGGCCATGGATAATAGCGGTTTATCCTTATAGTTGGCAAAAACCCCTTCGAGATCTTGCATGACCATTGCGAAACCAGAGTTATCATGCCCCTCCTGCTGAGGCAGCATCAAATGCAGTGCCAGCGACGGATGAAATGCTACTTTGCTTTTTATAGCCCCTATTCTACACATCCTACTCTCCCACCCTCTTCTATCGGCTGCTGCTAACGCCCATTTGAACATTCTAGTCAGCCTTATATTTAATAAGAAACCAAAAAAAGGCCCAGCGCGAAGATACCCTTCCCTTGGGACCTTCCGCCGGGTCTTTTATACCCACGGTGTAGTGCGTGCTACGCTGCACCTGTGCCGCTTGGTCCAGACCGCTATAATTGCGCGGAACCCTAGGCACACTCCCTCAAAACATATGTACATCTCCAAAATACCACAATGTACATTATCTGTTTTGAGTTTAATTATAGAAACGAATTGTTTTGCTGTCAATATGCAAATTTAAAGTAAGTTTATTCTGATAAATCCAGTGTTTTACGGCCAGGACGGCGTACATCACCATCTCTAACTGTATATTTATGCATATCAAGGTATTCCATTATCGGTAAAGCAATCTTACGTGAGGTGTTCAATATATCCCGTAACTCTGCCACTGTAAGCGTATCCTGCTCCTTAAAATGTGTGTGAATAAGCTGTACAATGTACTGAATTGTTTTGCTGTATACAAAAATATCATTAGCCTTTACCAACACACCTGCCCGTATAAGTACGTCATGGGCTGCCTTGGATTTATCTGCTGGCAATAATAATTTTTGCGCCAATAACGCTGGATTGATGTTTTCTAATCCAGTATTATCCAAAACAATAACTGCTTTATCAATAAGATCCCGCTGCCAGCCGCCATGTTTATCAGCATGGCTTTTAAGCGCAAGATCACCACCGCTAATGACCAGCATGCCATTGCCCAGCCACTCGGGTAATAATGTATCAAAACTCTTTTCATCAAGCATCAGTTTTTGCCGAATTACTTCTTTGGATAAACCGCTCCGGTCAGGCTGTGTTTTATGATACTCTTTCAAAATACCGGTAATGACTTTGGTAATTTGTTCAAACATCCCTGCCGCTATATATACCCCATCCAGGCAGTATAGCCTTTTGGCAACAACCAGTTTATCGACCATTTTATCTACTGCCTTATCGGGAAGATACCCGCTCTGTCTTCGGATTTCTTCCTTTGTCAGCACCAGGCGGCTTTCAGCCACGCGGTGATAGATAGCTGCTGATTGATCTGTCTTATCCACGGCCTCTGCTAGCGCAGCCCGACCGCTTGCCAACCTTCTGGTAGCCCTTCCTGGGGCAATTAGAGTAACACCACCCAGCAGTTGTTGCGGCGAATACAGCCTGATAATACCCCTGTCACCGCTACCGGCCGCCAGCGGTTGTTCCAGGATAAGCCGCATCGTGCGATGTGACACCTCTTTAAAGGCATAAACTCTGCCTAAAAACTCACCTGTACCTAAATGCAGCCTGACGCGTACCCCGCTCGTCACTTCCTGCTGCCAATCGGCCACAACATCCCAGCTTAGGCTGACCTCACCCCGTTCAACTGCGCTTAATAACATACCCCGGGAAATCTGCTCCAGCTCAATCCCGGCTAAATTAATGGCTGCCCGCTGCCCAGCGATAATCTCATTAACCTTATTGCCATGCCACTCCAAACCACGCACACGGACAATATTGCCTGACGGATATACTCTTATATTATTGCCAACCTTAGCCTGTCCACTTAATACTGAACCGGTCACCACAACACCATAACCTTTAATAGTAAAAATCCTATCAATCCAAAGCCGAAAAGGCGCGTTACGATCCCGGACCGTCAGTCTGCCTGTCATTTCTGCCAATTTTTCTCTAAGTTCCCCGATACCTTCGCCGGTAAGCGCTGATACCCTGCAAAATGGGGCATCCCTCAAAAAAGTAGATTTTATAAACTCTCGTATTTCTCCCTCAACAAGCTCCAGCCATTCAGCATCTACCTTATCAACTTTATTAACAACTACAATCCCATGTTTGATTCCAAATAACTCAAGCATGGCTAAATGCTCTCTGGTTTGAGGCATAACGCCTTCATCGGCGGCTATAACCAGCATGGCCAGATCAATACCGCCTGTGCCTGCCAGCATATTTTTCAGAAATCGCTCATGACCGGGCACATCGACAACCCCGGCAACAAGATCAGCGGCAAGCGGCAGGGAGGCAAACCCCAAATCAATTGAGATACCCCGTAATTTCTCCTCTTTTAACCGATCGGTATCAGTTCCAGTCAGGGCTTTGATCACGGCAGACTTGCCGTGATCCACATGACCGGCGGTGCCAATAATAACAAACTTCAAGATGCCCTTTCCCCCTGACTAAAACATTGTCTCAAGAGCCGCAGTAATCTCTGTTAGATCCTGCTCGGTTAAGCAGCGTACATCAAAAATCACCTTATTGTCTTGTACCCGGACAACAATTGGAATCTCCCGTTGCCTGAGGTTTCGTTCCAGATGTCCGGCACTTATGCCCGACAGGCTTACGGCCACCCCATAGCCGGGTAATGCTGCCGCAGGTAGTGCCCCACCTCCTGCCGGTGAGTTTAGAGCTATTACCTTGCAATCAAGACTACGTTCGGTCTGGTGTGTAATTAAACTATACAGCCGGTCAGCCCGCTCTTTTAGTTCCGCTGCCGGTATAGTCAGCATGGCCAGAACTGGAATATCCCGGCAAGAATCACCTAACATATAGTCCTGCAGAGTCCCCTCAATTGCCGCTAAAGACAATTTATCGATACGAATAGCCCTAAGCAGCGGATGTTTCTTCATTAGCCCAATATACTCTGCTTTACCGGCAATAATGCCACCTTGCCCTGCCCCCAGCAGTTTATCACCGCTAAAAGTTACTATATCAAATCCAAGAACCAGCCGTTCAGTAACTGACGGCTCTGTTTGCCCCCCTATAGTTAATGGCATAAGCGTTCCACTGCCCAAATCCTCGATTACCGGCAGGTTATGCTTGTGGGCTAATGCTGCCAGCTCGGCTCCGTCCGGTTGTGATGTAAACCCGACAATGCAATAGTTGCTGGTGTGGACTTTTAGAATAGCCGCCGTATTCGGACCAATTGCCTGTTCATAATCACGCAGATGTGTTTTATTTGTTGCCCCAACCTCAACAAGGGTGGCACCGCTTTGTTTTAGAACATCAGGAATACGAAATGAACCACCGATTTCTACAAGCTCACCGCGGCTGACAATAACCTCCCGTCCCTTCGCTAAAGCTGATAAAATAAGCAAGACTGCAGCTGCATTATTGTTAACCACAAGGACATCCTCTGCCCCAGTCAGTTGACGTAATTTTTCAGAGACATGATCATACCGGCTACCACGGTTGCCTGAGTCAATATTGTACTCAAGGTTACTATACCCGCCCATAATCTGAGAGATATTAGCAACCGCGCGCCTGCTGAGCGGAGCCCGCCCCAGGTTGGTGTGTAACACAACGCCGGTAGCATTAATTACCCGTCGTAAGCTAGAACGGGTCTGGTGTTCAAGTAGCTGTCTGGCTCTCGCAACAAGTGCCTCGGGGCTGACATCTACAGCAGTTCCCGTGATTAGTGCCTCCCGCACATAGTCTGTGGCCTTACGTAAGCACGCAATAACTAAATTGCGAGGATATCCACTCATCTCAGACTCAACTGCAGCAATAGCCACCAGACGGTCAATAGCGGGTATGAACCGCAGCTTCTTATTATCGATACCCATCCAGTTTAATTCCTCCCAACCGATACCCTTTTAATAAAGCCTGTTACGTCAGGGTTACTGCATCTTTGTTTACGGAATATAGAGTATATTAT
>NZ_DATMXX010000417.1:0-6351 GCF_035561255.1 Sporomusa sp.
TCATAACACACTTCATAAAAATAACAGAATTTATTCATAGGAAATTCATGGGATATTCATAACAACTTGGTATTATGAATCCATCGCCTGGGAAATTCCACAGTTCCCTGAGGGTAAATGCCAGTGAAGAAGAGAGTGAAGCTTTCATTAGCATCAAGGGGGGCTAACACAAGGTGAATGTAAACATGCATTCCGCAAGTCGGAAACAAGTCTAATAGCGTAAAACGTAAGACTTGAGTTTACACATTATTAATCAAATTAACTGGAGGAATACAAATGAAAAAGAAGTTGTTAAAAACTGCTATTTGCACCGCTCTGACGGTGGCTTTCGCTGTACCGGCGTTCGCGAATCCCTTTGCCGATGTTCCCACAAAGCACTGGGCTTACGATGCCGTAAATAAACTGGCTGCAACCGGGATTGTAAGCGGCTATGGCGATGGCACCTTCAAAGGGGACAAGACGCTTACTCGCTACGAGATGGCACAAATCGTCGCCACCGCAATGGGTAAAGTTTCTACTGTTGACCAAAAAGTTATTGTGGATAAATTAGCAAGTGAATTTGCTACTGAACTTAACAGCCTGGGAGTTAAAGTTGACGGTATCCAAAAACAATTAGATAATCAAATCAAATTCAGTGGCGAAGCGCGAGTTCAGTACGATAATGCCACCGAAGATACCTCATATCGTTTCCGTCTCGGTGCAACAGGCAAAATTAATGACGATACTAAGTTAAATGCCCGTTTAACCACAGCTGACGAGGATGGAATAGACAAGACTTCTCTTGATAATTTTGGTTCTCCCAGCATTGACCGCTTTAACATCGAAACTAAGCTGGGAGCTGTTGACACCGTTTTAGGTAAACAAGACCTAAAACTTGGCAAAGGTCTTCTGTATAACTCCTATGAAGTCGATGGCGCTGCGATTACTGGTGCCAAAGCAAAGTTAGGTGGACTGACGTTAGCCTATGATAATAATGGCGACACCAGAGTTCAGGCAGCAGAATATCAGAACCGACTCTTAGGAACCAACTTGGCTGCTGATTACCTCAAAATAGATAACGCAGGTACGGCAAACGAGTATGCTGCCTTGAGTACAGATGTAAACGTGTTCGGTAAAAAAGTGGGAGCAGAATATGTCCGCAATGTTTCGCAAAAAGCCAATGCCTACCGTGTAGGTACTGATATCTTAGGTGCGCGGGTAAGTTATATTAATTTTGATGTCAATGCCCTACCGGAACAATCGGGCTTTAACTTTGCCGGAACCACTTCTACCGGTTTTGGCAGCAGTAACCAAAAAGACAAAGGATTCCAAGTTACCTATGACAGGAATTTAGCGAAGAATGTAAATCTTGAGCTTGACTATAAGAATCTGGACGTAGCCGGCGACCAAACCAAAGCTACTGTGAACGTTAAATTCTAAAAAGTAAAGAGGCTCCGGTAAAAACCGGAGTCTCTTTATTAATAAAGGCTTTTAACGTCAGTATTAAACGATGGGACAAAATGGGTTATTCTTAGCAGGTAACAAGAATCCCTTTTACCTCGTAGTGTTTGGTGCTGCAATCATTATTGAGGGAGGGGATTTCTATGTTTGGTCTGGTACTTATCGCTATACTGGGTGTCATGGGCGGCGCCATCGCCTATATTGGTGACAAGATTGGAACTAAGGTTGGAAAAAAGAAGCTGTCTTTGTTTGGACTGCGGCCCAAATACACCTCGATTATCGTGGCTGTAACAACCGGGATTCTTATTACCGCATCCCCTTATCATCCTAACCATTGTGTCCCATGATGTCCGGACAGCCTTGTTTGGTATGGAGAAAATACGCGGCGAATTGACGGCGCTTTCCTCGGAAGTAACCCAAAAGAACCAACAACTTGAGGCTAATCAGCTCCTGTTACAGGAAAAAGAGCAGGAATACAGCAATCTTGTTAATAAAATTAATGCCGTAACAATCCAGCTTTCCCGGTCAAAAACCGAGTTGGCTAGCGCCCTTGAGGAGCATGCGCAAACAATGATAGCACTCAATAAAGGTCAGGTGGACTTAGCGCAAGCTAAGTCGGATATCGTGTGGCACTTGAAGCAACGAAAGGGAAGCTGGATACGCGCATTGCCGATTTGAGCAGGGTACGTGACACGCTAAAAAGTGATGTTGACCGGCTATCTAAAACAACAGCCCAACTGAGCTCTGGGATTAACTACCTGCGAGCAGAAACTGTGCTCTATAGGGCTAATGAAGTGTTATCTACGGCGGTTATAGATACCTCTGCCGAACAAGTGCAAAACGAATTGTTGCGCGTTATTTCTGAGACCAATCGGAAGGTTCTGCAGCGAATTGGAAAACAGGGTACAGAGGCCGAAATGTTATGGATTAGTCAAGCCGACTTTCAGAATGCAACCAAGGCTTTACAACAGTATAACGGCAGTATGGTTGTACGGATTGTTGCCCACGAGAATACAGTTTGGAATGAAGCAGTCATTGCGTATCTGGAAGTGTATCCTAATAAACAAATCTTCGCTAAAGGCGAAACGATTGCCAGAACAACGATTAATGTACAAGCAAATAGAGGCAGTATAGAGCCGGTTGTATTACAGTTCTTACAGCAAGTAAACAGTATTGCTGTGGCGAAAGGAGTATTGTCTGATCCGCTGCAGGGTACGGTAGGCTCAATCAGTGGGACTGAACTATTCAATGTGGTAAATCAGCTTGAAAAGAAGGGGGGGATTGTGCAGTTAAGCGCGGTTTCGCTTGCAGATACTTCTGTGGCTGGCCCATTAGAAATCAAGATTGTCTCGCTCCCTGTAGGCGAGTAGCTTCAATTTTAATCCAATTAAAATATAGACAGTTCCTGCAAACATAATGGTGTTGAATGATTCATGGCTGTCGCTCCTCTCCTATTTTGCCCAATATATGCTGCTTAGTGCGAGCAATTACCACAGAGAAAATTGCTCCAGGCTGCATGACATACAGTAAGGCATCGTTGGTTTGAGCAACAGAACCACAAAGGAGCGTTCATGTGCTAGGAAGTTCCCCAAAAAACAGGAGTATCATTGATAATACAACGACAAGGTTATTAACAAGGTCGAGGTAGGTAAAATTCCCAATGATTACATATAAGCAGTAAACAGAATTTCCACTGATAGATGAAAAAAATCCTGTAAGGACATTTCCCTACAGGATTTTTTCTATCACACTGCAATCAATTTGTACTATAATCTTTATTATTCTTCCGAATATTGGTGTGCCTTCCCGATCAGTATCCGGTTGCATTGCCTGTTTTTCTCTGGCTGTTCATCAATTTTAATCGCTTCCTCAATATCTGCTTGCGTAGTAAGCTGAACTATCTTTGGTGTACCCAGGATAAACCCGTGCATGAACGGTGGCATGGGGGGCATACGTAAAGGCGGTTTAAGGAATTGCAGGTAATTCAGTACTACCGGAGGAGATCCATCAGTTTCGACAAGCAGGAGCGGGGTATGCTTTCCCTGATGGGCCAGAGCTGAGGCGGCGAGAATTAAGTCCCAGCGGGTAAGGTTGCCGAACGTAAAAGCATCGCCTAACCCTTTACGATTCCGGTTCCAGCCAAGTTTCGTTGCCGGGTCGTAGTAGATTGAAAACTCAACCGAGATTGCAAAGGGGTCCTCGCCGGCAATGCGTCGGACAGGTGGCTTTACGATAGAACTGATTTCCCTGGCGACGTTATCGGACACAGAATATCTGTCGCCGATAATATAAACGTTTTTATTAGCCATATCCTGTAAGGCTGTAGCTGTTACCCGGGGGAGCCGGTCCTTATGAGTAAGTAGTATCGGCACACCGGAATGTGTCGCATAATAGGTTGCCAATATGCCTTCATAGGGGTTATCGGCGGACACGATAAATAAGCACACCGGACCTTCGGGTGATTCTGGGGTTAGTTGTTCTCTTAATTTCGCTACTTTAACGGCAGTGGCAAAGACGTTTTTACCGGTAATGTGAAGCACGTCATATCCCATACTCTCGATTTCGCGAATGACTTGAGCGGCAAAAGGGCCAACAGCTATGATCGGCAGAACAGCGCCAGTACCTGGCGGGTCAAGGCGTTCTATTTCTTCGCGGGTAAGAGCAGCAAGCTCGTCAACTGGCGTAAATAATATGTTGCCCATAATGGGGTCGTGCACCAAACTGGTCGCAGCAAAGGCGTAAGGAAAGTTCTCATCTGGTACGAGGATTATCACCTTGGGGGACTTCATATCAGACTTAGGCCACTGCATGCGTGATACAGCAACCGACAGTTCAACTGCCGTATCGTAAGGAATGCGTGTTGTGTCCACTGTATTTAAGGGAAACATCGTTAGCTCACCTCGTCCTGATGTATTCGACAGCTGGCATTGTTTCTATATATACTTTATGCAAGAGGCATAGCAGTTGCTTTACAATGGCGCGCAGAAAATAAGCAAAAGGAGTCTCGGCAGACTCCTTTTTAGATTCTCAATTCTAAAGAAAGATTTGTAGCAACCAGTATCTCCAGAAGGCAACTATCCTATCAGGATAAAGATGTCATTACTGATTTAACTATATCGGCCTTAAGTGCTTTGGCGATATTCTGCATGAGATGGCAGCAAAGTAGGCAGTTAGCAGGAAAGGACGTCTTTGCCATCCATGTTTTAGCCTTCATGCTGTTTTTTCATTAAAAGTCCACATTTCCTTCACGAGAATCGCACAATGTCTTGGTATAGTATTCGTAGTACCCTATATCAACCGTTGAAGGAGACGTAACAATGATGAATAAAATAGTAGTTAAAGTTGCCGCTGTCGTGGTGTTGGCGGTCCTGATTGCTGGCGCTTACCTGGCTAAACCGGATTTGTTTGCAACTATCTGGTATTTGGCAACAAGCGGCGATATAAATGGCACGATTGAATTTCTCCGTTCTTTCGGGGCGTGGGCCATTGTCATTAGTATTGTTATCGATATACTCATAAATATGGTAGGTTTTTTGCCTTCCATTTTCATATCTACTGCCAATGGCATAGTCTTTGGCCTAGGACCTGGTATTGTGATTTCCTGGTTTGCCGAGACCGTTGGCGTAATTTTAAGTTTTATTTTAATGCGAACGGTGTTGCGCAGCTCAGCAGAGGAACTAATTAAAAAGAGCAATATGCTGCAGAAAATCGATGAGTTTAGCGGTGCCAGCGGCTTCAAAATGATGCTCCTTGCCCGGACGTTACCCTATTTCCCTTCAGGAATTATTACCGCTTTAGGCGCAGTCAGCCGTATATCGCTGAAAGATTATATTATGGCTAACTTCCTTGGCAAATTCCCTTCAACCGCGTTAGAAGTGATAGTAGGCTATGATGTTGTAAACTATCAGGAAAATCTGTTGCGGCTTACCCTGGTTGTTCTCGGGGTAACTTTTATCTACGGCCTGTTATGGTGGTATAACAAACGTAAACTGGCAAATGGTCAATCTAACTAAATGGAAACTAGGGCGAGTTGTTGCCTTTTGCGCTTTAGTTTACCGGGTAATGATAGCAAGTTTGTGGTATTTGTTTAGCCGGCCCCATTGATGAATGCCTAAGTCCTGGTCAAAATTAATCAGTCGAATATGCCAGCGGCCGTTATCAAATACATGCAGGCTTTTTGGCCGGTAATATACAAGGGTTATCATTTTAGCGTGCGCCAGTTTAGCGATATGTGATTCAAAATCATAGAACTTTTCTCGAGAAAACGGGTTATAGAGATAAAAGATGGTTCCATCCTGGGGGAGATTCTTGAAAGCATCACCAGGCAAGATGGTAACATTAGCCCAAGCGCCGAACTGTTTAGCCGTCTCTTGCGCCACAATTGGGTCAAGTTTAAGGCCATATATTGTATTGGTATATCCCTGGCTGAGCCAGTAGTTGATGACTCGCCCTTTGCCGCAGCCGACATCAATCAATACGTCGAGTGGCGTGATCGTTGATAGACATGACCGAGTATTCGGTATGATACACATCATTTGCACCAAGGTGTTTATAGGCGGTAGGAATGTCCTGTCAGCAGCCGACCGCTGTACTTGAGGGTCGAGTATGGCGTCTTGTAGTGATGATTTTATTCCATCCCAGCCAGCATAGCCGAGATACTTAATGGTTTTTCCCAGTCCTTCGGTTTGTATTCTGCGTGCTAATCGGTCAAGTATGTTTATAGGCGCACTCCCGGTTGTAGGGTTGTAGGGTCGATTGATCCATGGTTATATAGTAGCTGTAGGCTATAATTTATGTAAGGGGAAAGTGCAATCTAAAGGAACAAAGCAGGCTGTATTGATCGGTATGCCCTGAAACCTGGAAATTAATATAAAAAACTCCAGTTCCTTCATATAAATTCACATTATTTTA
>NZ_DATMXX010000418.1:0-3491 GCF_035561255.1 Sporomusa sp.
TCCTGCAAGTATTTGTAAATATCATATTAAAAATTTGTGAATTTAAAAGTTAACTAAAAAAATATAAATGATAATCACTATCAGTGTTAAGATGATTTATTACTTAAACCGGCCAGTAAGGCCTGCCGCATTACCGGCCGAGGTGCAGGGCAGCCTGTCCAAAGGCTAAAAGCAAGCGCCCCTTGTTCAAGCAACATCCCCTCCCCGCTGACTACAAAGTGACCACGCTGTTCAGCTTCTGCCAAAAAACTTGTTTTCAGCGGGTTGTAGACAAGGTCAGAAATAACGGCTGATGGCTTGAGACTCTCCCAGTCCAGCTGCGGCTGACTCATGGTGTCCGGATACATGCCAAGTGGCGTAGTATTAACAATGATATCCGCTTTAGCTACTGTTTCAGCAAACGCCGACGATTCCCAGGCGATACCGTTTACCGGCAGCCCGCTGCCGGCAAATCTGTTCGCAATCGCGTTGGCTTTGTCAGCGCTCCGGGCTCCAATGGCGACTGAGGTAATACCGTTCTCGATCAAGCCTGCTACTACTGCCCGTGCAGCCCCTCCTGCGCCTAAAACAACAGCATCTTTAGCCGCAACAGATACCCCGGCCGCTACCAGCGAACCAATGTATCCCCCGGCATCGGTGTTATAGCCAATCAACCGCCCATTACTGACAACAACCGTGTTAACCGCCCCCACCAGACCGGCACTGGCATCCAGCTCATCAAGCAAATCGATAATCGCCACTTTGTGCGGGATGGTAACATTGACACCGGTAAATCCCAGGGCTGTTAGCCCGGCTACCGCTTGTGGCAGCAACTCCGGTGGTGTGGGCAGCGGTAGATAAACATAGTCAAGACCACTGACAGCAAATGCCGCGTTATGCATAGCCGGTGATAGTGAATGGCCGAGCGGCCACCCAAGTAGCCCTACTTTTTGTGTTTTAGCGGTTATGATCATAACTCCACCCCCTCTTTTTTTAAGCCGCTTGTTCGTTCTAATCGGCATAAATATCAGGTCTGCGATCAGCAAAAGACAGCATCCCTTTCCGGGCCTCAGCCACACGTGCCGGATCAAGCTCACCATAGATAATTGTTTCGTGATCGCCGCCCTCAGCTACAATTACGCCTTCGGGGTCAACAAGCAGCGAATGTCCGTAAAAAGGGCTGCCTTTATGCTCACCCACACAGTTTACCGCACAGATATACATATGGTTTTCAATCGCCCGGGCTTGCACGAGTGTGCGCCAATGATGGCCCCGTGCCGCCGGCCACTCGGCTGGTACAAAAACAGCCTGAGCCCCCTGTAACGCCAGGGAACGAAAGAGTTCCGGAAACCTTAGGTCATAGCAAATACCTACGCCAACAGCCACCTTGTCAAGTGAAAGCAAACCTAGTTTAGAACCCTGGGAAAAAAAGCGTTCTTCTCCATACATGCTGAACAGGTGCACCTTTTCATAGCTGGTAATACGATTGCCTTGCCGGTCAATAATTACTGCGCTGTTATAGATCCTGCTATTCAGCCTAAGGGGCACAGACCCGGCGATGATGTTTACGTTGTTATTCCTGGCAATCCCGGTCAACCGGGTAATTAGCGGTCCATCAATAGTTTCCGCAGTCTGAGCCACATTCTTTAACGCATAACCGGTTGTCCATATCTCCGGCAATATGATGACATCAGCCTTAGCTGCAGCTTCATTAACAAGTGTTAGTCCCTTGTTTGTGTTGCCTTCAATATCACCGGCAATGACCTGCATTTGCAGCATTGCAATTTTCATATAGGACCTCCTAAAGGCGTCCGCTAGCCCGTAACAGGCGTATCGCCAGTTTTTCCAGCTGACGGGTAATCTTTGTTCCGATAAACTCTTGCGGCGCCAGCGGTTTAACCCAGATTGTAAATAAACCTAACCGGTTACCGCCCAGCATATCGGTAAATAGCTGGTCTCCTACGACAGCTACTTCAACCGGAGTCAGCCCCATAGTATGTACAGCCTGTCTAAAGCCGGTCCGGGATGGCTTTAACGCCCTGGCCACAAAAGGAGCACCGCACTGAGCGGCTATTGCCCTTACCCGTTTATTGCCGTTGTTTGACAGCAGACAGGTTTTTACCCCCTGTCCACTCAGCTGATTCAGCCAGATTTTCATATCAGGGCACAGATCCGGGCTATTCCAGGCAACAATGGTATTGTCAAGGTCGAAAATGATCCCCTTTATCCCACGCTGTTTAAGTAGATCCAGATTAATATCATACAGGGTGTCGACTACCAGGCACGGCGTTAGTAATTTAAGCAATTTTCCCTCCAAAATCCATTACTGTACAGCTACCAAAAATTATAGCATGATAAAAACAAAAACAAAAGAGACTGCCACTCTTTGCCCCCTTTGCACCGGTGAGTCAGGGAGCGTGTGTAAAAAAATTAATAATGTCCAATTATTGTAAAACCCGTTCAGATAGTTTAATATCTATGTATAGGTTAAATATGGAGTTGATCGAAATTATGTATGGTGAATCTATCAATATGGTGAATGTTCTTGAAGAAATTTTAAGAAACAAGCCTATATGCGATGACAGAGATACTATCCATGCCATTATCGCCAGGGATGGAACCATTCTTGCGGTTTGGACTGAGCCACCTAATAGGTTCCATATTCAGACACCAGATAATAAAATTCTTAAGCTGTTGACTGAGAATTTTCTTACTCTCTTAACAACTCCGCCTGCTGATATGGCTAACTTTGCGTTTCAAATCTCAGAAATCAAAATTAGACAAGCTGTAAACGTGATGGGGGAAATCATAAAGACCAGTCCTTGGCGTCAGGTTAAAGTTAAAGCTGCCTTAGACCGCAATGCCTTTGTTTTTGACATTGTAGACAAGGAACCGAAGCCGGTAAAAAGATATCTCCATCATTTTGTTAAAATTGCCTGTGCATTTTTAGTAGCTATGATCGTACCCCATATCCTTGTTTTTTCACAATGGGCACCACCAGCCAAAGTACAGCCCAACACGGAACCGATAACAGTGTATATTAAAGGCTATGTTCATAAGCCTGGTGTTTATCAAATTAAAGAGAACTCGCTTGCTTTGGATGCGGTCCATGCGGCAGGTGGCTTTTCCCTGGGAGCCGATCCTAATCAGTTAAATCTTACTCAACCCATTTCTGACTGCCAGGAAATCGTGGTATCAGGTACCCTACCGAAGTTACCTTAATAGTTTAAAATAAAAACGCCGCACCCCGGAGGATACGGCTAAAACAGGACTAAAGCTCATTGACTTTATCCAGTCTATCAGCAATTCGTTTTAACGACTTAGCTATGCTATAGAATATGTATAATCCACTACCAATTACACCTACATGGAGTATAACACTGATAACAGCCATGCCATAAGGAAAATGACCGTGCATCTAAACAACCGCCCCCTCACTTAATTAGCTTAAGATTATTTATCTCAACAGAGTGGCCATTCGCCGCTCTATATTTTTTTAATCAATCTATACT
>NZ_DATMXX010000419.1:0-10604 GCF_035561255.1 Sporomusa sp.
ATCATATATCATTAACTGTGGATTTAGCAAAATTCAGTAGAGGTGCAACCTTCATGTCGATCTTTTCTATGACAAAATCAGCAACCATTTATTCCGAGATAAAAAAAGGGATTATTAATGGCGACCTTAAACCGGGAACACACCTGATCATAAAACAAATTGCTGACCAATACGGTATTAGTGATATTCCGGTGCGGGAGGCGCTAAGAGAATTAAACGCCGAAGGGTTGGTAGAAACAATACCCCATGTAGGTTCAAGAGTATCCGGGTTCTCAATGAAAAATATCGAAGATATGCTGGTTATGCGTGAGTGCCTCGAGCCATTTGCGGCCGAGCTTACCGCTCTTAATGCCGATGGGCATACCATTGAGAGACTCGAACAATACTATCATGCTATGCAGGTAGCTTTCCAGGCTGGTGATACAGAAAAATACCGGGATCTTAACCGGGAGTTTCATAAATTATTTGTTGAAGCCTGTGGTAATAGTTTAATGACGAAAACAATCATTGAGTTAATGGAATCGCATAAACGAATGCTGACAATCTTTCAGCTGTTTCCGGAAATATTGGAGATTTCTAATAGCGAACACGGGCTGATGATAGATTATTTAAAAGAAAGAAACGGGAAAATGCTGGCGAAAACAGTGTATGAGCATAAGAAACGGGCCTTTGACAAAATGCGGAACTATTTACAACAACATGGATATGCATTAGCCCTGGCAGACTAGCCTGTTCGATTTGTTACTTAGAATTGATGGGGATGTATTGATTTTTGGGGGATCATATGCTAACATTAAATCCATTAATATGAATATGAGCGCTGATCAGAAAAACTGAAGGCGAAAATTATCCTTAGGATAATTTTCGCCTTTTTGCATTATTTGCGGGCTGTCTTTGGCAAATGGAATCATTAGCTCATTTCTCAGAATCATATATGATATATGATATATGATTTTTAGGCTGATTTTCAAGACCGAGTATCTGGAAATAGATAAGAATAGGGGGAGTAAAGACTGAGATTACCAACAGAAATGCAAGCGATAGCCAGTTTTATAGCCAAACTGGAGTATGACAGTTTGCCGCCTGAAATCATTAAAGATGCAAAATACCGGATATTGGACTGGCTGGGAAGCGCACTTGCCGGCGTTCGCTATAAGCCGTCACACATTGTTACCCAGATGGCTATTGAGGCTGGCGGCGTTGCCCAGGCCACTATTTTACAAAGTGGGCTAAAGGCTCCGGTTGCTCAGGCGGCACTGGTAAATGGCGTTATCGGTCATGTGGCAGAGCTTGATGATGGACATCGGCTGGCTATTGCCCATCCGGGGGCAGTTACCGTACCGGTAGCGCTGGCTGTTGCTGAATGTTTTAATAAGACAGGCAAAGAACTGCTCACCGCCATTGTTGCCGGCTATGAGGTCTTAATCAGGTTGGGTATTGCTGTTAATCCGGCCCATTATCAGATATGGCATGCAACCGGCACCTGTGGAACCTTTGCAGCAGCGGCAACAGCGGCATCGCTGCTAAAACTTGAGCCATTAAAGGTGCAAATGGCTTTGGGAATTGCCGGCACAATGGCTGCTGGGCTACAGGCCAGCTTTGGTACTCATGCCAAGCCACTTAATGCCGGGCATGCGTGCCAGAGTGGTGTTCAGGCCGCTTTACTGGCGCTGCATGGCTTTACCGGTCCGGGGGATATCTTTTGCGGCGATAAGGGGTTCATTCGGGCAACCACTACCGACTACAACGGCGAGATTCTGGCGGAAATAGGTAAAAGCAGCTTAATGACTAATACCGCATTTTTTAAGGTCTATGCCTCATGTGGACATACCAATTCACCACTGACTGCCATGTTTAGGATCATTGACCGGTATGACCTGCCGTTAGACTCCATTAAGCAGGTGCAAATCGAGACATATCGGACAGCGGTAGAGTTAACAGCTCAATTAAAATATGATACTGAGGAGGCCGCTAAGTTTTCTCTTCCCTATTGTATTGCTGCGGCGCTCGTCCATAAAAAGGTGACCCTGGCAGAGTTCAGTCCAGATAAACTGAATGATCCTGTTATACTCGGTATCGCCCGGAGAATACAGGTCATTGAAGACCCGGAGGCAACTAAAGTATTTCCCCAGCGGCGGGCAACCGTCAAGGTTGAACTGGCCAATAAGCAAGTCATTGTGGAAAGTGTCGAAGCGGCAGATGATACACCACGCTATGATGTTCTTGAGAATAAATTCCTGTCGTTAACTGCAAGCAGTCTGGATAAGCAGGCTGCACAGCAGATCAAGGAGATGGTTTTATGCATGGAAAAAATTGATGATCTACAGGTGTTGATGCAGCACTTGCGTTTAAAACGGTAAAAAATTTTCCAGGAGATGAGACAATGGCTTGTACGATGATTGAATCAGAATTGTTTCGGGATGTTTTTAGTACGGCAATAATGCGTGAGATTTGGGATGACCGTTCCATCATTCAACACTGGCTGGATATCGAGGCTGCATTGGCCGAGAGTCAGGCCGAGCTAGGCATTATCCCCAGTGAGATTGCCCGGGAAATCACCGAAAAAGCGAAGGTTGAGAATCTTGATTTTACTATAATCAGGCAAGAGGTCAATAAGATTGGACATTCACTTGTGCCGACACTGCGTGAATTCCAGCGGCAATGTAAGGGGAAGGCCGGGGAGTACATTCATCTCGGGGCCACTACCCAGGATATTATTGATACCGGCTTTGTTCTGGCTGCTAAGAAGGCCTTTGCAGTAATCTATGATGATCTGTATGAGGTTGAGGGCTTGCTGATTAACCTGGCAGAGGAACATAAAGCCACGGTAATGGCCGGTCGGACCCATGGACAGCAGGCCTTGCCGATTACGTTCGGATACAAAGTGGCGGTATGGGCAAGTGAGATTCACCGGCATCTTGAGCGAATGCAAGAATGCCGGGTACGGGATTTTGTGGGACAGCTAAGCGGTGCCGTAGGTACAATGGCCGGGTTTGGTGAACAGGCGATCGAATTACAAATAAAAGTCATGAGCAAATTGGGGCTTAAGGTGCCTGAAATCTCCTGGCATGCCAGCCGGGACAGGCTGGTTTCGGTCATAAATCTACTGGCCCTGATTGCCGGCACGTTAGGTAAAATTGGCAATGAGATTGTCAGCTTACAAAAAACCGAGGTTTCAGAACTGGCAGAGCCTTGGGCTGACGGGGTAGTGGGCAGCAGCACAATGCCCCATAAACGGAATCCCGGTGCAACCGAAGGCATACATACCCTGTCCAAACTTGTCAAAGGAAACCTGCTCCAGGTGCATGAAGCCTTACTCCAGGAACATGAACGGGATGGGGCCTACTGGAAAATCGAGTGGGTGGCAATTCCTGAGGCCTTTATATTTACTGCTGCCGCTGTAGCCAAAGCCAAGAAAGTGCTAAAGGGATTAGTGGTAAATAAACAAAAGATGGAACAGAATCTGGATATTTTGCAAGGACTGCTGTTGTCTGAAGCCGCTATGCTGCATTTAGGAGAAAAACTTGGTAAGCAGACTGCCCACAAAGTAGTCTATGAGATTTCGATGAATTCATTTCGCGATAATGCTTCGTTCAAGCAGTATCTGTTGGAAGATTCACGGGTCAACTCTTATGTTACCGCCGCCGAGTTAGACCAGATTCTAAATCCGCATAACTATACCGGGTTTAGCCGCCAGCTAACCGAACGTGTTGTGGCAAATATCAAACAGGCGCGCAGTCAGGATAATTGTTAGCCATTTTTTTGAATAAATAAAACTTGAATTGGGGGAAGGATTATGAATTTACGTTATTCAAAAGTACTCATAGTGTTGTTAGGGGTAGCATTGTGTGCCGCTTTATTGCTGGGGTGCTCAAGCGGGAGTAAAGAAGCCAAGTATCCGGCTAAGTCCATAGAACAGGTAGTACCGTTTGCGGCAGGCGGACCTGTCGATACGTCGGCCCGGATATTAGCCGGTCAAGTCGAAAAAGACCTGGGACAAAAAGTGGTAATAGTGAATAAAGCCGGTGGCGGTGCTACCGAAGGTCAAAGCTATGTGGCCAGAGCAAAGCCGGATGGCTATACGCTGCTGACATATACTTCATCGCTATTGTCAAATACTGTGAGCAAAAAAGTGGATTATACGGTTGACTCATTTGAACCTGTCGCGATGTATTGCTTTGATCCGGAGGTGTTAGTGGTTTATGCAAATTCACCTTATAAAACTGTTAACGAACTAGTTGAAGCCAGCAAACAAGCCGAGATAACAGTTTCAACTCCCGGTCATTCCACCTCTCATCACATGGCTGGTGTACTGATGGAGCAAAAAGCCGGGGCGAAATTTAAATATGTGCATACCAAAGGTGCAGCAGAATCGGTACCGATGGTTGCCGGCGGGCATGTTATGGCCGGTTTAACAAGTTGGTCTGAGGTTAAAAGCCTGGTTGAACAGGGTAACCTGCGGGTTATCGGTGTTATGTCTGAAACCAGGGATCCTAGAATGCCTAATGTAGCTACCTTCAAAGAAAGTGGTATTGATATTGTTTATGGTGCCTGGAGAGGGATTGGCGTCCCTAAAGGAACCCCGCCGGCAGTCGTAACTGCCCTGGAGCAGGCCTTTAAGAAAGCTATTGAAAGTAAAACAATTCAGGATAGTTTCCGGGAAAACGGTATTCCACTGACCTTTAAAGATGCCAAGGGATTTGCAGAGTATATCAAAGCTGATTTTGCAGACCAAAAGGCAATTATTGATCAACTGCAGAAAGCGCAGAAGTAGCTAAATAATCATCAGTAATTATATGGCTAACGAGTAGCCTGCTGAAAAGAGGGTGGATTGTGATTTCTACGAAAGGCAAAGCAGTATTTATCGGGGGGCCGGAGTTTGTGACCGGCATAATCTTGTGGGCAATTGTGGGGACTGTGATATATACAACTGCCGGTATGGCTGTTATGGAGGCGGACCTCACCCCCGGCCCCCGTTTTTTACCGTTAGTGGTTGCCGTGATTTTATCACTGCTTACTATTTTATACTGGAGAGAGGCCTATCGGAACCGGGAGCAGGGTATACGGTTTCCCAGTATAAACCAATTGGCAAGACCGGCCGCGTTCTTCGGGATAGCCTTACTCATAGTATTGCTGTGGGATTTTCTTGGGGCTATGCCAGTGGTACTATTGGTTAGCTTTTTGGAAATCAAATTTTTGGAGAAACATTCCTGGCAGCATTCATTGCTGGTAGCCGTTATTTTGTGCGCCTTTATTTATGGGATATTTGAGGGGGTCTTGGGGATTTCACTGCCACAGGGAATCTTTTAAGTAACTTGCCTATCTGTTGAAGGAGTTGAATCAACATTCTATGGAAACTATTCAGCTTTTGCTGCAGGGATTCAGTGTTGCGCTGGAACCGGCAAATCTGCTGGTTTGTGCTATTGGCGTAATTGTTGGCACGCTGGTAGGTGCCCTGCCGGGTATTGGCCCCACGGGAGCCATCGCGATGCTTTTGGCAGCAACCTATAAATTGGGAGCCGAGTCTGCCATTATTATGCTTGCCGGCATCTATTACGGTACCCAGTATGGCGGCACTGTTACCTCAGTATTAATGGGGGTTCCTGGTGAATCATCCTCGGTCGTCACCACCCTTGACGGCTATCAGCTTGCCAAACAAGGCAAGGCAGGGAAGGCTCTTGGTATTGCTGCTGTTGGCTCCTTTATTGGCGGCACGATAAGTGTCATTGGCTTAATGCTTGTCGGGCCTAATCTTGCCCAACTGGCATTGATTTTTGGACCGGCTGAATATTTCGCCTTGATGATGCTGGCCTTCTCGCTGGTTACAGCCTTTACCGGCAAGTCAATGGTCAGGGGATTTATTGCCCTATGCTTGGGCCTATTGCTGTCTATGGTCGGACAGGATGTTATGACCGGAGTGCCACGCTTTACCTTTGATAATGTGACCTTGTTGGACGGTATTGATTTCTTGCCTATCGGTGTAGGTCTTTTTGGCCTGGCCGAAGCGATTGAGAGTTTTGAGAGTGGGCAGCGCCGTAGTTTTGTTAAAGCAGACTTGAGCTGGCGAAAAGTCCTGCCTTGCTGGCAGGATATTCGTGAGACTTTTATGCCAATGCTGCGGGGTACGTTTCTTGGTTTCTTAGCCGGAACCCTGCCCGGGGTTGGGGCGACGATGGCCTCTTTTCTCAGTTATGGTGTTGAACAGCGGGTATCGAAAACACCGGAGAAGTTTGGCAAAGGTGCGCTGGCAGGTGTTGCAGGCCCTGAAACCGCGAATAATGCTGTTACCGGGGCGGCCTTTATCCCGATGTTAAGCCTGGGTATTCCGGCCGGGGCTTCGTCGGCGCTTTTACTGGGTGCATTACTTATGTTTGGCTTACAGCCAGGACCGACCTTGTTTCAGGATGCGCCTGCGGTAGTGTGGGGTTTGATTGCCAGTATGTATATTGGTAATCTAATGTTGGTAATTATCAATATGGCCTTCATCCCCGGTATCGTCAAAGTAATGGAAAAAATTCAGCCTTATCTGGCTACAGTGGTATTATTGCTGGCAGTGCTTGGCGTGTACAGCTTCAGGAGCTCAACCACAGATATTGTGATTATGCTGTTGGCCGGTTTGGTGGGCTACGGCATGAAAAAGGTTCAGATTCCCTCAGCACCAGTAATTCTTGGGTTATTACTCGGTGGCATGGCTGAGATCAGCTTGCGTCAAGCCTTGACTATATCCAAAGGAAGTCTGCTGATCTTTGTGGAAAAGCCGGTGGCTGCTGGTTTCCTGGTCGTTGCCATTCTGTCGATTGCTCTGGCCGCTTTAACAGTAAAGGGTAAGGGAAAAGCCCTTAGGTCAGAGGATGTTGAGGGGTAAGCGACCAAACAAGTGGCAGAGGGTATCCACAATTGTGGCAGAACAATTAAGCCGGATTTTATAGGAGGGAAACACAATGGCTATTGATGCAATCGTACTCAATGCAGCAGATAATGTAGCGACTGCTGTTCAGGATCTGGCAGCCGGCCAGAAGGCGCAGGTCCGTTTAGGGCGCGACATTAGCGAAGCGGTGGTGCAGGAGACTATCCCCTACGGACATAAGTTTGCCTTACGGCCTATTCATCAGGGGGAGGCTATTCTCAAATATGGTGAGATTATCGGCCGGGCAACTGTCGATATTCAAGCCGGCTGCCATGCCCATGTGCAAAATATCGAAAGTCTGCGCGGGCGTGGTGATTTAGTGAAGGAGGCTTAACTATGGAATTTATGGGCTATCGCCGTGCTGACGGGACTGTGGGTACCCGCAATTATGTCGGTGTACTGTCAGTGGTAGTTTGCGTCAATGAGGTTGTGGAGGCTATTGTCCGTCAAGTGCAGGGAACAAGCCGCTTCACCCATCATCAGGGCTGTTGTCAGACGCCGCTGGACATTGGGCTTGTGAATAAGGCCCTTACCGGTTTAGGGTGCAACCCCAACCTGCACTCAGTGCTGCTCATCAGTCTGGGCTGTGAAAGCACCGATCTATCTGGTGTCATCGATGGCATCAAAGCCAGTGGCAAGCGGGTTGAACATCTTGTTGTGCAAGAGGTCGGCGGGGCAGCACGTACTACTGCGCAGGGAATTTTGCTGGCCCAGGAAATGGTAAGGGAGGCATCGCTGCAGCAGCGGGAGGCTTTTCCTATCAGTGAATTGGTTATGGGGATGAAGTGCGGCAGCTCAGATACCACTTCAGGACTGGTACCGAACCCGGCTATTGGCGTCACATCAGATTTATTAGTTGCTGCCGGCGGCGTTTCTATTCTGGGGGAAGTAACTGAATTTATTGGTGCTGAACATATTTTAGCCCGGCATGCCGCCACCGAAACGGTAGCACAAGGCATTTACAGATTAGTGGAGCGTATGGAAAAACGCGCCATGGCGGTTGGCGAAGATATCCGCGGCGGACAGCCGACCGGCGGCAATATCAAGGGTGGGCTGACGACCATTGAAGAAAAATCCCTTGGTGCTATCGCTAAGGCCGGCTCGGCACCAATTCAGGCCGTTTATGAGTACGGGGAACGTCCGCAGGTACGAGGCTTGGTAGTTATGGATTCGCCGGGCCGCGAGCCGGAGATCCTGACTGGTTTGGCTGCGGCCGGCTGTAATGTTATCGTTTTTGCGACAGGGCGGGGAGCGCCCCAGGGTTTCCCTTTTGTACCGGTGTTGAAGATTACCGGCAGCCGGACTGCGGCGGAAAAAATGAGTGATCATATTGATATGAACCTGAGCGCTGTTATTGATGGCGGCGATACCATTCCTGACGCTGGGCAGCGCATTTTAGAAGAACTGGTGCAAATAGCCTCAGGTGGTATGACCAAGGCCGAGATTTCCGGTTATACTAATTCTATGGATATATACATGCAGGGGCCTGTCATCTAGCAAATTGCCCTGATAAACGGGTGGAACTCAGAATTCTTGGATTAGCAGGGAGAATAGCTATGACATATTTGTCAGGTATAAATATTGCAGAATTTGATAAAAAATGGTATGATCAAATTGTTTAAAGGTTGATCAGAATGACTGAAGGCCAAACGGTAGCAATACCTTTGCGTTCAGTCTTTTTATTTTGCCATACGGGAATGCCTGTATTTCTTTTTACAATATAATTTTTACAGTTGACTATATATAATACAAAAACAATTGAAAAGAGGGTTTAATTTATGGCTGACAAGAAGAATTTCAGTTTTCAAACAAAATGTGTTCATACCGGTAATGGGATTGACAAAGAAACCGGCGCCATAAGACGACCGATTACGATGGCCAATAGTTATCGCCTGCCTGAGGATGCATCAACCCTTAACTGGAGCGATCCGAATCAGTTGGTTTATACCAGAAATACATCAGCAAACCAGATCTATTTGCAGGAAAAACTGGCTGCGCTGGAGGGCGGGGAAGACTGTGTAGTTTTAGGCAGTGGTGTTTCGGCATTAGCCGGTGTATTCTTTACCTTTTTGGAACAGGATGCACATATTATTTGCTCGAACGTTTCATATATAGCCGTATATAGACTGCTAAAAGAGTATTTCCCTGATAAATACGGCATAGAAACAAGCCTTGTAGACACCTCTGATTTGCAGGCGATAAAGCAGGCATTACGTCCGAATACCAAGATTATTCATATTGAAACCCCTGGTAATCCGACTACCCGAGTCAGTGATATTGCCGAGATCGCCAAACTTGCCAAGTTTGTTGGCGCTTTACTTACCGTTGACAGTACCTTTGCCTCGCCGTTCTTACAGCAGCCGCTTGAACTGGGAGCCGATCTTGTCATCCATAGCTTGACAAAATATATAAATGGCCATGGTGATGCCATGGGGGGCGCTGTAATTGGCCGCAGCGAGCTTATTGATAAAATAAAACGCCAGGCAATGGTCAATCTGGGGGGCGTTATCAGTCCGTTTAATGCCTGGCTGATTATGCGTGGTGTGGTAACACTGCCTCTACGCATGAAACAACATAGCGAAACCGCCCTGCAGGTTGCTCAGTTTCTCGAAGCCCATCCGGCAGTTGATTTTATAGCTTATCCAGGCCTTGCAAGCCATCCGCAGCATGAGATTGCCAAAAAACAGATGACTATGTTTTCAGGGGTCATGGCTTTTGGATTAAAAGCAGATGTTGATACTCACAATAAGTTTATTAATTCACTGGAAGTTATTGTTCCGGCTGTTTCCATTGGCCATGACGAGAGCCTGATTGTTTATACTGGTCCCAATGATGAAAGGAATCATTTTTATCCACCTGAGTTTAAGAATGGACACTTTAGATTTAGTGTAGGTCTTGAATCGGCTGAGGACATTATTAATGACTTGAAACAGGCGTTTGAGAAATGTGGCTTGTAGGTAGGGGGATAAATTCATAACAAAAAGAGGGCTTAGACAGCAGCCCTCTTTTTGTTATGATTATATTATTCGCTTTTTATGCCAAACCAGCGGGCTTCATCATCCCAGAAAAAAGTTGTGGTCCATTTTTTCATATTATTGCCATTGGCACTATGAATCATAATTTTTCCTGATTCAAAAATCTCAACATTATCACCCATCGTATAAGTCGGGGCGTATGATTTTATGGTCGAAGCATCAGCGTATTTGATGAGGTTCTGTTTTCTGTCCATGCCTAAAAGGTATTTAAAATAGCCATCTTCTTCTATGACAAAAAAGGTAGGATGATCACAACGATCTGTAAAAGTACAGTCACAGGTGATAACTTTAACTGTAAGTTTTCCTGATTTCAAATAATTGTCATCTCTAAATGTAAAAGCTACTTTTCCTCCCGATTTTTGAACGATGAACTGCCTTGTTCTACGGGTTCCACTTACATCAAAATAATAAACTTCATTTCGAAACTTTGGAGAAGCTATAAATGATTCTCGCTGATGATATGTATTATCAAGAAAATTTTCAAACCTAAGTATGCTATAATCTTTACCAAAACTCATAGCATCGGCGACATTCGCATAAGATACCGCTAAGAGCATCACTATGACAATCATAACTTTCTTCGTTTTATTCATCCAATTCATAATAGCATCTTTTTTTTGCAAATTATCTACCCCCGATAAATGTGTCAACCACTAGAAAAT
>NZ_DATMXX010000420.1:0-13541 GCF_035561255.1 Sporomusa sp.
GACAGATGTATATCAGGTGATTATTAATAAATTGTTTTGAGATTTTTTCGGCATTGCGGCCTTCACAATCATAGTCGAGTTCGTTGCGCAGTGATTTCGAGAACTCATCAATCATATCCGCAAGTTGATACCTTTTTGCCCAATGAAACCGGCGTTCAGCCAGGTTGGCCAGTTCGTAAAGAATCTCCAGATCGGTTTCGATAGCGGTGGCGATGCCGGGACGCTGAATTTTTACTGCAACAGTCTCGCCTGTTTTCAAAACTGCCTGGTGGACCTGTCCAATAGAAGCTGCCGCCAGTGGCTCTGGCTCAAAATGCTGAAAGATTTCTTCCAGCGTTCCCCCTAACTCTTCCTGGAGTACAATACGTACCTCCGTAAAGGAGAAGCCTGGTACGTTATCCTGTAGTTTTTCTAATTCCCTAATAATCTCCAGGGGCAGCAGATCCGGCCGCGTACTGGCGATCTGGCCTAATTTAACATAGGTTGGGCCTAATTGTTGCAGGACTAACCGGATGCGTTCACTTACGCCTCCGGTAATTTCTTCAGTAAATATCGGCCGTACCCGCTGGTAATAGGGAACCTTCTCAATTAATCCCATCTCTTTTACAATATAGTCAAATCCCTGGCTTAGCAGCGCAGTCGCAATCTCACGATAGCGGTTGATATGGCGCACTCTCTTTGCAAACATGGTACCATCCTGACCCCTGCTCTAGATTTAAATCATTATTTTGTCAATATCCCCGCTTATGTCTGTGCATATACTTCGCTTTTGCTGCTAAAAATCCAATTTTCACCTTGTAAGAATACTAAACACATGCTAAAATAGAATAAATTAAGACAGTTGGTCAATGCAGACCTCCCTGAGCCTTTGCTTGGGAGGTTTTTTTGTATTGATTTCCACTTCTTGGATTGAGATCTTGAATCTCAATGAATTAGGAGCGATTGGATGAAAGTACTGGACGCAGACTTAAAGCAGGAGATTGCCCGTGTCAATAATAATGTGAATCTTTCCCTGTTTGGGACAGGCTTGCGAAAACAGCGTGTAACCATTGTGGAAGATAAGATTATTATTACGGCAGATCATAAGCGTATCCCGGCCTTGGCAGCAATTGACCAGCGGGATCGAATGTCCTCGCGGATAGCAGATGTGGCAATATTAGACGAGTATAAACGCCGCCTCAAGCAGGAGCTTATTGAGCAAATACATCTGCCGGTCATCTGTGTCCTTAAAGACTATGCTCCTGATTATGAATTGGCAGTAACCTTTATTCTGCTGAAAGATGGGCGCTAAGGAAAAGGTGAATCCTGAATTAAAAATATTGTAGGTCGGTCGTAGGAACTCAACAAAGAGAGCCGAAAGCTACCGCTTTTTGTAATGCCGCTGGGTGCGTAAAACAAGCGTACCCGTGTGTCAGGACTAGGCGGTAGCTTTGTTTTTTATCAAGGAGGTTGGACAGCATTATCAAAGTAAAAGATGTTCTGGATGCATTGGATCAAATCACTGGCGGCAGATGTGTAAAAAATCTGGAGGATATATTTAGCGGCAAGAACAAATTTGTGGTCATGAAGTCGTCAAATATCCCTGGCAAAGAATGCATGGAGCTGCCTGGCCTTATTTGTGGCGACCTGGCAGCCCCCGTAAAGAAGATTGCGGTGACGATGACACTAACAGAGTGCAATATTGAATTAGCCGGCGCTACCGGTGTTGATGCCATTATTGCCCATCATCCGGTAGTTGAGGCTGCCAATTCCGGCGGTGTCAATATTAGAGGCTATTTAAATCTCTATGGTTTATCAGTTTTTGAATTACATGAGGCTTTTCACGGTCTGCACCCTGGTATTGCTTATATCCACGGACACAGGGCTTTTCGTGTGGATATTGCTTACGGCGATATTGCCGGCAACATCATGTATGTCGGTAAAGCACTGGATAATGTACCAACCATCGGCGCTATTTTGGACAGGCTTAATGAATTCATGGGGATGGGTGAAGAACAGAAAATGCTGCTGACCGAAAAGAATGTGCGCGACTGCAATGAAATCTGTGAAACCAATGTAGCCACAGGCGGTCAGCTGCTTGTCGGCGCCCGGGACAATAAGGTTGGAACTATTATTCACATCTTCCCCCATACCGGTTTTACCGCTCAACATCTGGCAATGGCCAAGCAAGAACATCCGGAAGCAGATACGGTAATTGCATCGATAAGCCGGGTCAGAAAAGATAGTGAGTTAGTGAAAAAGGCGGAAGAGCTTGGTCTTAATTTCGTTGTCGGTAATTCTCATGCCATGGAAATGCTGGAGAATGGGCTGCCGCTGGCTACAGCCTTGCAAAAACTATTACCGGAGGTGGAGGTTGTCCTTTTTCGCGAGCGGATTACCTCGACCCCGCTACATAAGGTTGGTACCGCTTCCATCAGGAATTACGCAGATTATATTGCCCGGGAATACCTGGTCAACAAGAAAGGGGGGAGTGAGTAGGCACCCCAAGGTAATGCTTTATAGGAACGTGGTAGATTATGAAACTGTAAAATGTAAGGAGGACAAGACAATGGCAACTATAACAGATCGTTTAGGTAATCTTCCCCTGGGTAGTTTTCACTACCGGCTCTTATTGTTAATGGGCTCAGGCATTGCATTCGAAGCACTGGACACCGGACTTATTGCATTCGTTTTGGCGAAAATGATCGGGGCCTGGAACCTGTCGCCGGCCCAAATTGGCTTTATCAGTAGTGCCGGTTTACTAGGTATGGCAGTTGGCGCTATTTTATCCGGTACCCTGGCTGACCGGATCGGGCGAAAGAAGATTTTCGTCGCGACATTGGGAATATACGCTGTGGGTACCGGGCTGTGCGGCCTGGCCTGGAACTATGAATCCTTGCTGGCGTTCCGTTTCTTAGTCGGTGCCGGCGTAGGTGGCCAGCCGCCGGTGGCCAATGCACTGATGAGTGAGTATGCGCCGGTAAAACATCGCGGGAAAATGCTGGTGCTGCAAAATAGCAGCTGGGCAATTGGCTGGCTGCTGGCTGCGGTGATCTCTTATCTGATTATCCCCAAATATGGTTGGCAACTCGCTTTCTACATCGGAGCGCTACCGGCCCTTGTGGTTGTTTACGTTTGGCGAATATTGCCCGAATCAGCGATGTACCTTGTCAGCAAAGGCCTGCATGCAGAAGCCCATGTACTGGTCTCCAAGATTGAGCAGGAGTTGGGTGTGCCGGTGGGGGAACCGTCCCCTTTGTCCGAAATAGTGAGTACAAATACGAAAAAAATTGGTTTTATGGATCTATGGTCTCCTCTGTATCTCCGGCGGACTATTTGCCTGTGGGTCCTATGGTTCGGTATGGTATACTCCTATTATGGTATCTTTACGTGGCTGCCCTCGCTGTTGGTGAAAAGTGGCCATACACTCATCCGCTCTTTTGAATTCCTGTTGTATATGACCCTGGCACAAATTCCCGGCTATTTTACAGCAGCCTATTTTGTTGACAAGATCGGGCGCAAGGCGACTATGGGAACCTTGTTGGTGATATGTGCTTTATCAGCCTTTATGTTCGGCAGTGCCACATCGGCCGAAGAAATTGTGCTGTGGGGCTGTGTCATGTCCTTTTGTAACTTAGGAGCCTGGGGAATAACCCACGCCTATTCGGCAGAGCAATATCCCACCCATGCACGGGCTACCGGTGTGGGCTGGGCTGCAGCCTGTGGCCGGATTGGCGGTATCATCGCCCCGATCGTTGTCGGCTCGCTGATGACAGGTTCAGAGCAGTACGGCACTGTGTTTATGATGTTCACAGTTGTACTGGCAATCATTGCGATGGATATTATATTCCTGGGCAAAGAAACTATGAATAAATCGCTGGATGAACTGACCGAGAAACAGCCTGTTCCCAACCTGGCACTGGCAAGCACAGTCGCTGCCGGGGATGATACAAAGGGTTCGGTGTAACTGGGCAGTCTGAGGAAGGGACCTTCCTCAGGTGTTTATATACTGACCAGCAGGTGGATGGGTGGTCCACTTGCTGGTTATATTTTATCAACTCTGACAATAAAGGTGCCGCGGGACTGCCAGTCGATCTGTATATCAGGCAGGTTAAGGGGAATATGTATAGCCGTTCCACCCTCTGTGGCGATATCTAAGCTCAGGCAAGCAGCCAGGCAGCCCGGATCAAGGATAATATCAGTCGAAATTCTGAATAATAATTTAGAAGGGTCGCCCTGGAACTCAACCCAGGCAGACGGTGCGGCCTCAATAACTCCTGATCCTGTATCCATATCCTCCCTGCTGTAGCACTTGCTGCGTCCAGACCCAGCCAGGCGTTTTCCCGGCTTAATCAAACCGGCGAACTGGAATTCGTCACGGCCGGTTGCCTCTGGGTGCAAATTGTCTCCTGCCAGTACAGTACTCTCAAAATAATTGCCGGGAGTCACTGCAATGTCCTGTTGGGCATTCCACTCAAAACAACACTTCATTTTAACCACACCCCCAAAAAATCTCCTTATATAGTATGACGCCCCTGCTTTTTTGTTCCAAATGGCGCCATCAGCTGTAACGGGATTAGGGGAAAGGAAAAATAGCAATTCGAGATAACAGGGTGAAATATGAGGAGGGGTATAATGAATAAAAAAGTAGTAATTGTCGGTGGCGGCTGGTCCGGTGCTGCAGCTGCACTGGCGGCACGGAAAACCGGCTGTGAGGTAGAACTGTTTGAGCGGGCCGACATGCTGCTTGGTACCGGGCTGGTTGGCGGGATTATGCGTAACAATGGCCGCTTTACCGCCACCGAAGAGTTAATAGCAATGGGCGGGGGCGAGTTATTTGAAATCTGTGATGAAAACTCGCGCCACAAAAATATCTCTTTCCCCGGGCATAATCATGTTAGTTTATATGATGTAGCAACAATTGAACCGGCGGTTCGCCGGGCGCTGGTGGCAGCCGGGGTGGAAATTCATGTCAAAACCCGTGTTAACGATGTTGTAATGGTGGATGCCAACATCGTCAAAGTGAGTGTCAGTCTCTTTCAGGGTGAAGCGTTTGAGGTTACAGGTGATGCGTTTGTTGATGCATCAGGCACCGCCGGTCCTCAGGGCAATTGTATGAAATATGGTAATGGCTGCGTAATGTGTATCTATCGCTGCCCGACCTTTGGACCCCGTTTCAGTATTGCCGCTAAGGCCGGGGTAAAAGAAATTATTGGGGAAAAAGCCGATGGTACGTTTGGTGCGATGAGCGGATCATGCAAACTCCATAAAGATTCTCTTGATCCTGCAGTCAGGGAACAGCTTGAAAGTACCGGTGTTTGCGTGATTGCAGTACCTCATCATCTGCAAAAAAGCATGGAATCTCTTGGGCAAAAGGCATGTCAGCAGTACGCACTAAAAGAATTTGCTGAGAATATTGTCCTGTTAGATACCGGACATGCCAAACTCATGTCGGCCTATTACCCGCTGGATTTACTGCGGCAAATACCTGGTTGCGCGAATGCCCGCTTTGAAGACCCGTATGCCGGCGGTATCGGCAACTCTATGCGCTATTTTGGAATGCTGCCCAGAGATAATGCCTTGAAGGTACAAGGCCTGGAGAATGTTTTTTGTGCCGGGGAAAAGGCCGGGTTACTTGTGGGCCATACTGAAGCGATTGTCACCGGAACCCTGGCCGGCCATAATGCGGCAAGGGTTGCACTGGGGCTTGAACCCATCGAAATCTCACGGGAACTGGCGTGCGGGGATGCGATTGCCCATGTAAATGAAAAGATGCAGACCCAGGAAGGATTAACCAAGAAGTATACCTTCTCTGGTTCGGTGTATTTTGAGAGCATGAAAAAGAAAAACCTCTACATCACGAATGTAGAGGAGATTAAGAAAAAAGTTACTCAAACCAATATGAAAGGTATTTTTGCAAAGCAGTAGTATAGACAACGCGCTAAAGTTTTGCAGGCGGATGGCGTGTGTGGCTGTTTTATAGCTCAAACAGGGAAACAATTCCTAGCAGGATAATGATGCTGCCGGCAATCTTGTTAATCCGGACTAAGGTGCCTGACGTTACTCTATTGCGAAAGAAATACACTATACTTGTGAGCGTGATCCACCAAAGCGTTGAGCCGATGAAGACACCTACAGCGGCTAAGACTGTAGTAAAGAAATCTGTTATAAGCACAGCGATACCTAAGGATGAGAATAAGGCGAGAAAAGCAAAAACAGTAATAGGATTGGTCAGGGTAAGGAGAAAAATTCCTGCGAACATTCTGTATAGGTTGGGGGAGGTTCTCTCCATAGTAAGGCATTGCGGCGCAGTACGCAGGGTTCTTAGTCCCAGATAAATGATAAACAGGCCGCCTCCCCAGCGAAAGGCAAAGTGATAGTGAAGAATAAAATCAGTAATAAAACTTAGCCCTGCCGCGGCCGCATAGCCGTATAACGTATCTGCCATTGCAGCCCCCATACCTACCGCCAGCCCGGTTATATATCCATAGTTTAATGTGCGCCTGATGCAGATCAGATTGACCGGGCCGATAGGTGCTGCCAGGAAGAAACCACTAAAGATGCATTTTATAAGAAGGATATACTCCATAACAGGTCTCCTGAAAAAAGATTTCATAACAGTTTCGGTGAAAACCAGGGCAAATATACTTTGAATTCATAGGGTGTATAAGGGTGCCAGTCCGGACATAATTATACTAACCTATTCCCGTCCCCTTTATTGGTCGGCAGATAGATTTCTAGCGAGTTTTAGGAGCATGCTGATGATCCCAGAGGTTATTGATAAAACATTACGGCATTTTGAAGAACACAACTCCCAGCCAGCAGTGGTCAAAAGAGCTGGTGAATTTTTGCGCCACATGGTGAAAAATGGTCTAAAGCCAGAGGGTATTGCTGCAATTCAAGAGCGGCGGTTACGTGATACAATCGATTATGTCTACTCATATTCGCCATTTTACCGGCGGCTATTTGACGAGTGCGGCCTACATCCGGCAGATATAAGGACAACTGCTGATTTACAAAAACTGCCCTTTACTACTACCAGGGATATATTACAGTGGCAGGATTTCCTCTGTGTGCCTGAAGAAAAATTAGCTGCTGTTTATACTACCTCAGGCACCACCGGTGAGCCAAAACGGGTGTACTACACCTTCCGGGAGATACAGACATTATCTAACCTCTATGGTATGGCAATCCGTATTGCTCATACCGGCAGGCTGATTGCCCTGATCGCTATGCCGGTTGGCCATGGCTTGTGGATTGGCGGTGCCAGTGTACAACGCGCGGTCGAACGTGCCGGCGGCTTACCTTTAAATGTTGGAGCCGATAACCCCCGGGAAACGATAAAATGGATGAGGCGCTTTTCACCAAACATAATCTTCTCATCACCGTCCTATATGACTGCTTTGACCCGGGAAGCACAGCACTCCGGCTATCGCAGCCCGGTTGATAAGATTATCCTTGCCGGGGAACTGCTGACCCCGGATCATAAAGAATTGTTTGCAAGCTATTGGCAGGCAGCAGTTTTCGATAGTTACGGTTCAACAGAAATCGGCAGTGCGCAAACCATTGCTTTGCCCGAATGTACTGCCTTTCATCTTAATGATCTGCATCTAATAACAGAGATTATTGATCCTGTTACCGGTAAACCGGCCCCTGAAGGAGAGCTGGTCTTTACCACTATCCGCAGGGAAGGAATGCCTTTACTGCGTTATCGTTCAGGTGATAAGGCGCGCTGGGCAGAATGCACATGCTGGTTACCCTTAAAAGCGGTCAGCATCAAAGGCCGCACTGATGATATGTTTGTTGCCGGTGACATGAATCTGTACGGACGGGTAATCGCAGATGTGATCGGCAAGGTTCCCGGCACTACCGGCAGAGTGGCCGTGCTGATCGAAAAAGCCGGGCTGGCCGATAAATTGACAGTCACGGCCGAGGGGACCCCTGCTGCGGAATTAGTAGAAAAAGCATTAAAAGCGGCCTACCCACAGTTGGCAGTCAACACAGGAAATGGGAGTTTGTACCTGGCTATTGAGGTAGTGCGTGATCTTGGCCAACAGATTAAAGATCTAAAAATAATTGATTTACGATAAATTTGACTGCCGCAAAAACTGCGGCTTTTTTTATTGGGAAAAACAAGTGGACCAGGTTGTGCCTTTTAAAAAAACAGGGGCTCTGAAAGTGGTCAGGTTTGTGGTAAAATTAGAAAGGCTAACATACAATTGCTTATGAACTCCTCATATAATAATACCAGATTAAGGGGTAATGCAATGATAAAAAAGTTTGAAGAAATTATCCAGACAGCGCAGGTCAAAGGTCCCAAAACAATTGCTGTGGCTGTTGCGCAGGATCTTGAGGTGCTGCTGGCAGTAAGAAACGCCAAAGATCTGCTCCACTTGAAACTTGATTGCCGGTTTATTTAGATGTATGATGATGAGATATGATAGTTAGCATTTATTATGAGGTGTTGGGACAACATGAAAAACTTGATCGATACCCCGGTTTACTCTCAAATTGCCATAGATATAGCGGTTCGTATTGCAAAAGGAGAACTGAAAGAGGGGACCCGGATATCAGGGCGTTCTTTGTTAGCCGGTGAATACAATGTTTCACCGGAGACAATACGGCGTTCTTTGCGTTTATTGGAAGACATGGGGATCGTAGAGGTCTTAACAGGCAGCGGCGTAACAATTAAGTCCCGGGTAGATGCCCTGCAGTATATCGAAAAATATAACACAGGCAAAGATTTACGGGACCTGAAAGCCGATATCTATAAAAAGATTGAAGAACGCAATGCTTTGAATCAGGAGATACTGGAAAACGTTGAGCATATGTTTGATCTGAGTGAACGGCTGCGGAATATTAATCCCATTCATATCATGGAGTTTGAGGTTCCTTTGAACTCGCCGCTGCTGGGAAAGATGATTGCTGATGTACAGTTCTGGCAGAGTACCGGTGCAACAATTGTGGGCATAAAGCGGGAAGGGAAGGTTATTGTTTCTCCCGGACCCTATGCTTGTTTTATGCCCACAGATATTATTCTTTTCATTGGTGATACCGGTGTATTTAAACGTGTGGAAAGAATCATGCGTGAGGGATAACCCACATCATAAATAAGGAGACCTCAGAGGCACGTATATTTTTTTGAACTGTGTAAAGCGGTTTGAAAGGAATAGACGTGCCTGTTTTATGCCCTTTTAAATTCTGATCTTGACATACTGACAACTTCCATACTAAAATTGAGTTGTAGGTTGTGGATCGAAAAAGGAGTGATGATATGTTTAAAAAGAAGGCGGTACTATTTTTTATCATTAGTACACTGATGGTATTTCTTGCCGGATGTGGCAACAGTCAACAATCATCTACCAAACAAGTTACACTAAAACTTGCAGATGCAGGCTGGGACAGCATCAAGTTCCATAATGCTGTGGCCATGTTTATCATTCAAAATGGCATGGGGTATAAGGTGGAAGAGACCAGCGGAACCTCTACCCTCACCTATCAGGCCATGAAGAATGGTGACCTCGACATTTACATGGAAACCTGGACCGACAACCTGCCTGACTATAAAACAGATGTGGAAAAAGGCAATATTGTTGAGCTGGGCGTAAATTTTGATGATAATGCCCAAGGCTTGTATGTTCCCCGCTATGTGATTGAAGGGGATGCAAAACGCAATATTAAACCATTAGCGCCAGGCCTAAAAAGTGTACAGGATTTAAAGCAGTTCAAAGAGGTCTTTGCCGACCCGGAGGCCCGGGGCAAGGGGCGCATCTATGGCGCTATACCTGGCTGGGAAGTAGACAAGATTCTATACAAGAAGTATATGAATTATGGCTTGGATAAAGACTTCACGTATTTTCGTCCTGGCTCAGATGCTGCACTGGCCACCGCTTTCACCAGCGCATATGAAAAGGGGCTGCCTATCGTAGGCTATTACTGGGAACCGACCTGGCTGACCGGCAAATATGATCTGGTAAAATTACAGGATACTCCTTATGACCAGGCAACGTTTGCAGAAGGAAAAGGAGATTTCGCTGCAGTCAAGGTCACCATCAGTTCCAACAAACACCTTGCAGAGAAAGCGCCTGAAGTCGCTGATTTTCTGAAAAAATATAAAACATCAAGCGATATCACAGCTAAGGCATTGGCGCATATGAACGAAACCAAGGCCAGCTATGCTGATACTGCCAAATGGTTCTTAACAACAAATGAGGGTTTATGGCTGCAATGGGTAACGCCGGAACAGGCAGATAAGATAAAGAAAGCACTTAAATAGTTGGTGGATGGGAGGAAAAAATGGAAAACTGGTTTACGACATTTCCAGAAGTATTACATATTGATATCGGTACTCCCATTAATCAGGTGATTCTATATTTAAGTAAAAACTACGGTGTTGTATTTGACATAATCAAGAGCTTGCTCTTAGGCTTTACCCAAAGTATTCAATATGTGGTCGAGTTCATCCCCTGGTGGCTGATCGTCATCGGGGTTGGGGTGTGGGGCTGGAAAACAAATGGCAGACCGGTCCGGGGCGTAGTGTTTAGCTGTTTGATTTTGAGTATTGGCTTTATGGGATTGTGGCAGCTCATGCTGGAAACTATTTCGCTCGTCATCGCCTCTGTCCTGATATCACTGTGTATTGGTTTCCCCATAGGGGTCCTTGTATCAGGCAGCGATAAAGCCAATCAGGCATCCAGGCCGATACTTGACGCTATGCAGACCATGCCGACATTTGTGTACTTAATACCGGCAGTAATGTTTTTTGGCTTAGGACAGGTGCCGGCAGTGATTGCAACAACAATTTATGCAGTACCGCCGGTGATACGCCTCACCAGCCATGCTATTAGACAGGTGGACGCTGAAGTCGTTGAGGCAGCCCGCTCGTTCGGTTCGACCTGGGGTCAGACGCTGATTAAGGTGCAGATACCACAGGCGCTGCCAACCATCATGGCAGGCGTGAATCAGACGATTATGATGGCGGTCGCCATGGTCGTCACTTGTGCCATGATTGGAGCAAAGGGTTTAGGCATGGAGGTTCTCATCGGGATTAACCGCTTAGAAATTGGACGCGGCTTCACATCCGGGGTTGCAATTGTCATTGTGGCAATCATTATTGACCGCCTGACCCAAGGTTTTTCGGTTGCCAAAAAGCAATAAGGAGGAGAGCGCCGCGTGAAAGAGATTTTAAGAGTACAACATCTAAGCATGTTATTCGGGGCAAACACGTCAGCCGCTCTTAAAAAGCTGCAGGCGGGCGCCGGTAAAATCGATATCCAAAAGTCTACCGGCGTAACGGTGGGGATTTTTGATGTCAATCTGTCGATTGCGGCCGGAGAAGTCTTTGTCATCATCGGGCTATCGGGGAGTGGGAAATCCACACTTGTCCGGTGTCTGAACCTGCTGCATCAGCCTACAGCCGGCGATATATTTTTTAAGGACGCTACTGTTACCCAATATTCTAAACAGCAGCTAATGGAGTACCGGCGTAATAATATTGCTATGGTATTTCAGAATTTTGGCCTTATGAGTCACCGCAACGTATTGGGAAACGTGGCTTACGGCCTGGAAGTGAAAAATATGCCGTTAGCAGACCGTGAGCAAAAAGCCTTAGCGATGATCGAGCTTGTTGGTTTATCCGGCTGGGAGCATCACCCGATAAATGCATTAAGCGGGGGCATGCGGCAGCGGGTTGGCCTGGCGCGGGCCCTGGCCAATGATCCGGATATATTACTGATGGATGAACCATTTTCAGCACTTGATCCCATTATCCGCAGAGATATGCAGTTTGAACTGCTCAGTATCCAGAAAAAGGTGCGTAAGACGATTGTCTTTATCACCCACGATATTAATGAAGCCTTTAAGATCGGCAATCGCGTGGCCATCATGAAAGATGGCCGGTTAATACAGGTTGGTACACCGGAGGAACTGCTCGAGAAGCCGGCTGATGAATATGTCGAAAACCTAATTAAAGATATTGACCGGACTAGAATCTTATCTGCCAAACATGTGATGACTGCTCCCTCCGCCATCATCAAAGAAGGTGACGGCTGGCATGTGGCCATGCAGCAGATGCGCTCAAGCGGTGTTTCCAGTGTCTATATGGTCGATGAGAATATGCGGCTTGCCGGGTTGCTGACACTTGACAACGCCATGCGGGTCCGCAGTGGCGAACTTACCATTGACGAGGCTGTTATCCGTGATATCCCGCTGACAACGCCGGAGGTATCGCTGCAGGAACTGATGCCGGTTGCGGCAGAGGCTAAATACCCGATCGCTGTTGTCAATGAGCAGGCGCAGCTTGTTGGTATTGTGACCAAAGCGGCCGTGCTTTCTTCGCTGGTCGTGTAAATGCAGTAGCCAGTGATGAAAAAAGCAGCTTGCTGGATATAGACAGAGCCCCTGATCATGTACTTGCAAAAAAGTTACACGCTCAGGGGCTCTGTTATTTTTTTTAAGAATTTTTTTTGCTTTCGGCCTTTTTGAGGAACTTATCGAGGTCAATGATGTAGCGTTCGTGTGTGCCTTGCCCTATTTTTTCCTGATCATCAAAGGCTTCAATGGTGAAAGTCAGCTTTTTACCGGCTATTTCCGTCAGTTCGGCTGTAGCCCGGACGGTCATGCCAACCGGAGTGGCGGCCAGGTGTTTGATATTCAGATCAATCCCCACCGTAGCCATGCCTGACGGCAGGTGAGGGTCAACTGCGGCCAGGCAGGTTCCCTCCATAAGTCCAACCATAGCCGGAGTCGCGTATACGGCTACCCCGCCGCTGCCATATTTGATTGCAGTATTTTCGGTGGTTACCTGTTCCGCTCTTTCGGCTTTCATGCCTACCTGTAGATTAAACTCCATCTGAATCCTCCTTAGTTTGTGGCAATAGTACCCCGCAGGTTAACCGACGCCAACATATCAGCTGGCAATAAAAATACTTTGCATTGCATATTGTTATAATTTCCTGCAAAGCTAAAAATATCATATAAAATATTTTTAGTTTTGTAAAGAATATCAGCAATTGCCGGCCAGGGGAGTCAGGGGACGGTTCCTTGACTCATTTTTAGAGCGGGATAGTTGAAAAATTTCTAATACTTAAACAATTCTCAGATGAACGAGAAAGAGCAATTCAGCTCTTTATAGAGTATCAAATGCCCAAGGCGATGAACAATTCATAGAATTACCAGCAACTGAGGAAATAGAAAAAACTAATTCAAAATGAAACACAAGCCAGGCATTTTATAGCGGGTTATCTAGTCAAATATAATATCCTTTCTTGAAGAATTAAAAAGCAGGGCAAATATCAATCTGCGTAGACACCTTACCAGTAAAGTTAAAAGTGATTCCACCCTATCAATATGTCGCAAATTTATTAGATAGAAATATTATGCAAAAAACAAATGAGTCGGAGAACCGTCCCGTGACTCTCGTGATTCTCTGCCAGACAGTAAATAAACTGTTTGGCCTTATTTTTTACCCTGACCGGTATTATGCCATTGTTGATAGTTAGCAGGCAGTCGTCAAAGGAATGTTATCTAATAATGGGCGATAGCTTGACACTAGTAGCTGAAAT
>NZ_DATMXX010000421.1:0-14186 GCF_035561255.1 Sporomusa sp.
CCGCCGCATTCAGCAGTACAGTATGAGTAAACGAAAATCGATCCGTGATGTGGCTGCAGCGATTGTTGAGTCAGCCACCCGAAAACGATAATAAGGCACATTTTTCTGCAGGGCAGAGGCTCTAAAAGCCCCTGCCCTGCAAAAAAATGTGCCTTATTATCGTTTGCGGGTAGCTGACTCAACAATCGCTGCAGCCACATCACGGATTGATTTTCGTTTGCTCATACTGTACTGCTGAATGCGACGGTAAGCCTCACTTTCGGTTAGGCTGTACGCATCCATCAGAATACCTTTAGCCCGGTCAAGCACTTTCCGGGTTTCAAGTGAGTTTTTGACTTCCTCCAGCTCCCGCTCTAATTCTGCAAACTCCTGAAACCGCGATAACGCAATTTCCATAGCCGGAAACAGGTTTGCTTCTTTAACAGGCTTAACCAAATAAGCCAATACACCCGAATCCTTAGCTTTTTCCACGATCTCCTTCTGACTGAAAGCAGTTAAGAGGAGCACCGGCGACAGCTTTTCGTTAGAAATGATTTTGGCGGCTGTAATACCATCCATCTCAGGCATCTTGATATCCATAACAACAAGATCAGGGCGGTGCTTGCGAGCTAACTCAACTGCTTTAGCTCCGTCTGCAGCCTCACCAACTACGGTATGACCGGCTTCTTCCAATAGTTCTTTCAGGTCCATCCTGATAATTGACTCATTGTCTGCAATTACTATCCGCAAAGCGTCCATGTTACTCCTCCTTCGCCTCTTTAGCGCCTTCCGTCAGCCGGGGAATGGAAATAAAAGCATGCGTCCCGGCACTGGAAAACAGGCGGAATTTTCCCCCAAGGTCATTTTCTATCAGAGTCCTGACAATTTGGAGGCCCAAACTGTTAGTGTTTTGCAGGCAGAAACCTGTAGGAAGACCTATACCGTTATCATAGATATCGATCTGATAATTGTCCGGTGTTGTCGCAATATCCACACCAATCAGGCCCTCTTTGCGCCCGACAAAGCCGTGCTCAATCGAATTCTGAATCAGCTCGTTGATTACTAGCGCTAAACTACTGGCCTGTTCAGACGGTAATATAACCGTTTGCCCATTGAGCACTGTTTGAATATTAAAATCCGGCTCAAGCATATTTTGAATAACCAAATCCAGAATATTTTTTGTGACTTCAGCCACATCAATAAATTCTCTGTCTTGTTGTGACAAAAACTCATGGACAACTGATATGCTCAAGATCCGGTTGACACTTTCTCTAAGCGCAGCTTTCACTTCCGGCGTTGTGGTGCGTCTGGCCTGCAATCTGAGCAAACTGGCAATCGTTTGCAGATTGTTCTTGACCCGATGGTGTATCTCCTGGATTACGGCTGACTTTACCAGCAGCTCCTTTTCTTTTTTCCTGAGTTCGGTAACATCAGCAATAATAAATACAGTACGCACTACCAGGCCGCCGACAAAGATCGGAATAGCCCGCTGCACCAGGATCATGTTGCCGGCTTCAGCTTCTTTTTCCACCGCTAACCCAGTCGACAAAGCCTGCTGTGCCAGCTTCATATTGACCTGACGGTCAGACACCCGCCGGCCAATAATATGGTTGATACCCAGCACTTTATAGATTCCATCTGCTGCTGAGTTAGCAAATGCAATATGACCGCGTTCATCAATAATAACTATGCCATCCCGGGTTGCCAGCGGCCGGTAAATTTTACGCCCCAGCGGCCCTCCGTCTGCTGCCATCGTTAGCAGCATATATGCTGTTTCCACAAGCATGCCATGACCATTGGCACTGGCCTCCTGGCTGTTGGTCTCAAAGCTTGCCGCAGCAATGATCTTCCCGGCAGGGTCTTTGATTGGGAAAACCCGCATCTCAAGTGCGTCCATACCAAGCGCCCACTCGCGCTGACCGGCTATATTGGCTCCAGAAAGCAATGTTCGCCAGACCAATGGTTCCTCACTTGATTGTACGGTACTCCCCAAAATATTTGTTTTAAAATCAATATAGCTGGTATTGGGTTTAGCTTGCGCGACAATTGCTAAAAAATTTTCATTGCGGGCCGCAGCATACAGGGTAACCTGAGCATGCGCAAGGTCAGCAGCCAGCCCCAGAATACTTGATACTTTATCAATAAATTGAGTTTGGCTTGGAGTTAAGACTGTTATTTTCCGGCAAATATCTGCCGCTACGCCCATAAACTTTTCCTCCGTTCACTAAAACAAAACCTATGCGCTGCTTAATCTTTTATGTATTCAACTGCAACCTTAAAAATTCCTTGTTATCTGGTACCAAATTTACAAAGTTACAATCAACGGTCGTTCTTTACAACTTTGCCAAGGTTATCCCCCTAGTTATCCACAATATCCACAGGGTTATACACAGACCTTATGCTTATTACCCAAAGATATTACGCCACTTTTATTAAATTACCCACACTATCCACAATGTTCTTTTTGAGGTTGTCCACATCACCGGCAGCCCAATTTAAGAGAAGGTACAGCATTCAGGTTAAGGTCGGCAAAATCTCCAGCCAAATACTGATAATGAGCACGGCAGGCAATCATCGCGGCATTATCAGTACAAAGTACCGGCGGCGGATAAAAAACGGCAAGGCCCCGGTTTCCGGCTTGTGTCGTTAATTCGGCTTTCAGGGATGAATTGGCAGCTACCCCACCGGCTAAAACGATTTTAGTAACACCGGCATGTTCTGCTGCCGCTAGTGTTTTCATAACCAGCACATCAACAACAGCGGCCTGAAAGCTGGCAGCCACATCTGGAATACTGACAGCTTCGCCCCGCTGCGCGGCACTGTTTAGATAGTTTAAAACAGCCGACTTAAGCCCACTGAAACTAAAAGCAAATTTATTTTCCCCGTTTTTGCTGGCAAAAGCCCGGGGAAAGGCAATCGCTGCCGGGTTCCCCTGTTTGGCGGCATTATCAATGTAAGGCCCGCCAGGATAAGGAAAGTTCATGACCCGGGCAATTTTATCAAAGGCTTCACCGGCCGCATCATCACGAGTCTGTCCCAAAAGTACAAGCTCATTATAATCTTTAAGGTGAATCAGCGAGGTATGCCCCCCTGATACTACCAGCGCCACAAATGGCGGTTCCAGTTCAGGATGAGCCAGGAAATTGGCAAAAATGTGCCCTTCTAAGTGATTAACACCAATTAGTGGCTTATTCAGAGAAAATGCAAGAGCCTTGGCAGTTGCCACACCGACAAGCAGGGCACCGACCAGACCCGGGCCGTAGGTGACGCCAATCGCATCAACAGCTGCCAGTGTTGTTCCCGCCTCTGCCAACGCCTGGTCAATAACCGGAATAACATTCTCAATGTGTTTGCGTGAGGCGATCTCCGGCACAACACCACCAAATTTTTGGTGTGTCGGTACTTGCGACGAAATAATATTGGCTAAAATAGTACGCCCGTTTGCGACAATAGCAGCTGATGTTTCATCACAGCTTGTTTCTAGTGCCAATGTTAAGCTTTGAGTCATAAAAAAAGACCTCCATCACATGTCTGCTAATTATTACATGGTGCAAATGATGTATTAGAATCTCGAAAGTGAGCCAAATTAGAATCAAGGACAGCAACATAAAGTCCGGGAAAGGAGGTGCGAATATATGGCACGCTCGAATAAACCTGTTAATCCTGGTGCTGAAAATGCCCTGGACCGCATGAAAATGGAAGTAGCTAACGAGTTAGGTATTTCCGAACGCGTTCGTAGCCAAGGTTGGTCTACAATGACTTCTGCCGACTGCGGTCGCGTAGGCGGTCACATGGTTCGTAAAATGATCGAGCAGTATGAATCTACTCTCCAATAGATTGTAAAGCGCAGGGCGGCTATGGCCGCCCTGCTTCTATTTGTCACCTTTATACCTGGTCTTGCATATGTTATCTTACACAATCACCCTGGGGCCACAATCTAGCGTGGCTCCCTTTTTTTTATACCTTGCGGCTTATTATTACTAGCTATTGGGGATTGCTACAGATTATCCAACCACATGATCAATGCGTCTTCGCCTATTTCGGCGTAATAATTGGGACGGATGCCACGCTCGAGGAAACCCCGGCGCGAATATAGCTTCCGGGCCGATGTATTGGACGGACGGACCTCGAGGGTCATACTGACTGCCCCCTGGACTTTAGCAGTAAGAATCATGTTCTCCAATAAGAGTGATCCCAGACCGCGTCCATGATACTCTGGCAAAAGCGCAATGTTTGTCACATGCGCTTCATCTACAACCAGCCAGAAGCCCCCATAGCCCACAATCCGGCGATTATCTGTCACAACCAGATAATGTGCCAGGTCATTGTTGCAGACTTCCTCTTCAAAAGCAGCCCGCGACCAGGGCATAGTAAAGGCCTTATTCTCAACAACGACTACTTCATCAATATCGCTCTTTAGCATGCGGCGTATGGTTAATTCCGACATTTCAGCGACACTCCTGCGACTGCCGACGTTCCCATAGTTCTTCAGCCTCTGAACGTCTGATATATAACGGCTCCAGCGCAGCTACATCATGCCTTATACCCTGAGCATACAACTGCTGGGCCAAAACAGCCACACTACCGGCCCGCGGCATAACAACATGGGGTGGTGCAGGCTGGGCGATCTCGTCTTTGTACATTACCGCTGCCTCACCCAGTAACAGGACAGGCCGTTCTTTAGCGGTAAGTTCAGCGTTGGCCGCAGTAAAGGCCACTACCCGTGGCGGCTCTACCTCTGCCATAACACCCTCGCACCACTCGTATAAGCCAAGGTAGACATTTCCCTTTTGGGCATCAAGCATAGGTGCCAGAAGTACACCCGGCGCCGGACAGGCAAAAGCCATCGCGGCTAGAGTAGGCACGCCGATTAATGGAATATTAAGTGCATAGGCGAGTGCCTTTGCTGTAGCCAACCCGATCCTAAGACCGGTAAACGAACCCGGACCAATACTTACAGCAACTGCTTTAAGACTGTTTTGAGAAACTTCCGCCATCGTGAGCAGACTGGAAATATGGGGCATTAACCGTTCAGAATGAGTTTTTCGTGTCTGAACAGTAAGTTCAGCCACCAGTGTATCTGGCGTGGCAATAGCAACGCTGGACACGAGGGTGGCTGTATCAATAGCAAGAATCGGCAACCTGTTTCAACTCCTCGCAAAGCTCTACATACCGCGTCCCCTCAGCCGTAAGGCAAAGTATCCGTTCACTAGGGCACTCACCTGTCTTCATTGTCAGCCAGAGACGTTCTGTTGGTAAAAATTCCGGGAATTTGTCCGGCCATTCAATAATTGCAATGCCGCCAGCCCCAAGATAATGATCAAAACCAATATCAGCAAGCTCGGCCGGATGTTCCAACCGGTAAAGGTCAAAATGATATATTGACAGCTCCTGACCGCTGCCGGCCACGCCCTCATATACATTGAGTACGGTAAAGGTCGGACTGGAAACGCCCTCAGTCACCTTAAGTCCGGCAGCAATCCCCTGACTTAACAGTGTTTTACCGGCGCCCAAGTCACCGGCCAGGCACAAAATATCACCTGATTTCAACAACTTAGCCACATTCTCCCCAAATGTGTAGGTTTCATCAGGCGAATTAGTCTTAATAACGAACATTAGTATTACTCCTCCTGGCGGAAATGGTTAAACCCTCTGGGTTCTAGTTTTTTCACTTGACCGGTTTCATCTACAAGTGTCACACCCTCGCTGGCGTCAACGACCTCGCCAACCCTTATCACCCGCAGTTCAGGATGTTCGGCCTGCAGCGTTTCATACTTGCCTTGTTCCATCGTAAACACTAACTGGAAATCCTCACCACCGAAAAGTGCATAGTCAATCGCTTGTTTATTAAACTTAGCAGCAGCTCCTGCCAATTCAGGTGCAAGCGGGATTTTATCAGAGTACAGTTTAATGCCTACTTGGCTGGCTTTAGCTATTTCATGGGCTTCACTCGCAAGCCCGTCACTGACATCATCCATACTGGTCGCACCGAGGGCTGCCAGTAATTGGCCGGTTTTGACCTGCGGTCTGGGAGTCAGATGAGCTGTGACCAGTGGCCAGGCAAAAGCATCATCCTCCCATTCGCCGGCTTGTAAAAGATCTAACCCTGCTGCCGAACTTCCCAGATTACCGGTGACAGCCACAACATCACCAGGCCGGGCACCTGAACGGAGAACCACATTGGCCGGTTCAACCTCGCCTGTTACAGTCACATTAATCACCAAGCCCTGCGGACTGGAAACAGTATCGCCGCCAACAATGTTGACGCCAAACTCACGGCATATCTCTTTCATACCTTTATACAGATTAACAACAAAGTCAACCGGGATAGACCGGGGCAGAGCCACCGACACTACCGCGTGACGGGGTGCCCCTCCCATAGCGGCAATATCACTCAGGTTAACAGCCACAGCTTTGTACCCAAGTTGCCAGGGGGTTGTTGTCGTCAAATCAAAGTGTATCGCTTCAACCAGCATATCAGCTGTTAGCAACTGCAACTGACGAGGGGTAGGTAAAACCACCGCAGCATCATCGCCAATGCCAACTACCACACTGCTATGATCATTGATTGTATCTTGTTTGATTAAATCAATCAGACCAAATTCGCCCAAATTGCTAAGATCATTCATGAGAAACACCACCTTTAGGGTTGTGTAATGTTTCTAAATTACTTTCTCTTTTATGCAAACATTTCCTGCAAGGGTAGTATACCACAAAGCAAAAAAAAGTTGTATGAAACAAAGGAATTCTTGTTATAATAGCAAATTTATTCCATAGATAACGGACACAACAACATCAGGAGGCCTCTTATATGGATAACCTGCGTTTAAAAATATCCAACATTGACAGAGTCGGCCTTGTCCTTGATATTTCAAATGTGCTTGCTTCCAGAAAAATCAATATCATCTCCATGGAGCTTGAGATTAATATGATTTATATAGAGATTGAGCCACTTGATGATCTCAGCAAACACTATCTTATCCGTGAATTAAGTGCGATTGCCATGGTTACTGCTGTAAACGAGATTAACCTCATGCCGCATCAGGAACGAACTGAACAGCTTAATGCCGTACTAACCGCTGTCAGTGACGGTATCATCGGGATTGATCTTGAAGGCCGCATTACTCAGTACAATCCAGCTGCCGAAAAAATTGTCCGGTTACCCGCAAGCGAGGTTATCAGGCAGCCATTTGCTGCTATATTTCCTGCCAACAGCCCGCTATTGGAGACATTGCAATACGGGACCCGCTATAATAATCGTGAGATTGTTCTGGAAAAAACCAAAAGCCATTATTTATCAAGCGGGCGTCCTATCATTGATAAGAATGGCCGCATCATTGGGGCAGTGGCCATTATCAAAGACATCAGCGCCGTCCGGGAACTGGTATTCACTGTTACAAGTCAATTAAAGATAACCTTTGATGAGATTCTATATACCAGTCAGTCAATGCAACGGGTAATCACCCTGGCCAAGTCTATTGCCAGAGGGGAGTCAACCGTACTCATCAGGGGCGAGACCGGTACAGGCAAGGAACTTATTGCCAGGGCTTTACATGCCGCCTCCCCCCGCAATAAAAAAACATTTGTGCCACTGAACTGCGCCGCTATCCCTGATGCCCTCCTGGAAAGTGAGCTATTTGGTTATGAAGACGGCGCCTTTACCGGTGCTGCCAAAGGCGGCAAACCTGGCTTATTTGAGTTTGCCAACAGCGGTACCATTTTTTTGGACGAGATTGGAGAAATCCCATCACACCTGCAGGCTAAACTGCTGCGTGTGCTGCAGGAGGGAAAAGTCAGGCGTATCGGCAGCAGCAGGGAAATTCCTGTTGATGTACGCGTCCTGGCAGCTACCAACCGCAATCTGGAAAGCATGATTACTAAGGGTAGTTTCCGGGAAGACCTGTACTACCGGCTTAATGTAATTCCGTTATTTATCCCGCCACTCCGAGACCGGAAAGACGATATTCCGCTTCTGATTCAATTTTTTCTCAAACGCTGTGCTGTCAGCCTTCATAAAGAGACCGATACCATCAGCCAGGCAGCGCTGGCAAAGCTTACCGGCTACCATTGGCCTGGTAATATCCGCGAACTGGAGAATGTTATCGAACGTGCTGTCACAATTGTCATCGGCAATATTATCCAGGCTGAGCATATTATCTTTGATCATGATTATACACCAACGATGCCGGCCATCCCTCAGGCTTGCAACCGGACACTTGAGGAGATTATTAACGAAGTTGAACATGATGTGCTTGTTAAGGCGATGGCTAAACACACTACTTCCCGTCAGCTGGGGGCTGTTTTAGGTCTATCCCATACAGCCGTACTCAAAAAGCTGCACAAATACGGGCTGTCATTAAAACGGAGCTGAAATTAAAAAGCAGCAGTTCTTCACACTGAAGAACCGCTGCTTGCTTATTACTTTTTAATAATCTTTTCTGACCGGCTTAGCGGCTCACTGGTATCCATATGGCCTGATATTGTGTCAATCTTTTTGCCGTCAACCAGAATCTGTACCTTGTGAATATCGGGAAACTGGGTAAGCGTATTGACAATAGCGCCTACCAGCAACGTTTCACTGGTCGAACCGCCCACATTCTTTTTAATCAATTTATCGTCAAAGTCCACATAGGCAATATGGTCCTTAACTGTCAGATTCTTCACTTTAGCACCAGCAGGCATAACACTGACAAGCGCCGGGTTTTGTGTTCCGGCCTGGAGAAGCTCGATAGCAGTACGGGCCGGTTGGCTGTTGACAGGCACTTTATGAGTTTCAGGCACAAGAAACATAGCATCCTTAGTCGCATGATAAACAACAAGCTGCATAGTCCGTTCCGGATTGGAAGCCGTATTGGGCTGCTGCGATTGTTCTGTTGCTTTCTCTGGTGCCCCGGGTGCTGTCGGATTAACAGGCGCCGCACCGTCACACCCTGCAATCAAAAACGCTAAAGTCAGCAAGAAGGCCATTATAAGCAATCTCAAGTTTTTTTTCATAGTACCCACCTCTTTAGTTTAGCTTGGCAGCCTGGTCAAAAAACCGTTCCAGCCCCCGTACTATTCCTAGAGACATTTTCTGCTGAAAATCGGGTGAACCCAGGAGTTTTTCCTCATCCGGATTAGAAATAAACGCCATTTCAATCAGCGCCGCCGGCATCCGGGTCCGCTTAATTACATAGAAGTTGGCCGGATTAGTCCGACGATCCTGCAGTTTTCCCGCCTCAACCAGACTTGTTTGCAAGGCTTGTGCCAACATAGCATCATACTGTGTTTTCTGATAATAGTACGTAGACGTGCCGCCTACAGACCGGTCTGTAAAGGCATTCATATGAATGCTCAGAAATACGTCAGCTTTACGACTATTGGCCGCTGTCGAACGCGCTTTAAGCTCCTCAACAGCTGATGCGTTAGGGCCGAAAACATCACGGTCATCCTGACGCGTCATAACCACCTTGGCCCCCGCTTTCTCCAACAGCGTCCGTACCCGCTGGGCGATAGCCAGGGTTGCCGTCTTTTCCATATACTGACTGGGACCAATAGCCCCTGGATCACTGCCGCCATGGCCGGGGTCAATGGCAATTACCTTGTCCTTTAAACCGGTTGTAAAAGAAAAATCCGGCAATGGCACAGGCTTATTTACATCAACAACAACCCGGAAAGGCTTGTTAGCCTTGGCGTCGCTGGGCAGGGTAAATACCCGGTAGTCGGTATCCTCAACCATAATTGGCAGGTCAAAAATTACTTTAGTATCCTGACCACTGGCCGCAAAACTTACCTTCTCGATAACTTTTCCGTCAAAGGTAAGATCTTTAATCGCTTTGCCCGGTGTTGTCCCTTTTATAGTCACACTAAGACGCGGCGTTGGCCCGGAAATAACAACTCCACTCGCTTCAACAGGGCCGGATACATCCATTACCATCCTCATCATCGCAGAACCTGTAAGGGCTTCGGTATGGTTAGCCCACCGAACCTGACTAAGCTCCGGCTGACGACTAATTCCGCGAGTTTCGATTGTTTTACCGGAAGTTACTTTCGGCAAACTAATAACAGGCTTAGCTTCCGGAGCAGTGTCCGGAGCGGCATATACACCTGTCCAGGAAACCAGAAACAGGACAAGCAGAAACATCAACGCTATCTTTCGCAATCAAGGCACCTCCAAACCGCGAAGTGTCTTGTTAATATTCGTGCTATTTGTCAAAACTCCTGCAGGACTTAAGTCTTATTTTCTAAAAAAATACAATATATGCCCTGAACCTGTAAAGTATTCGTGCTGCCGGTTATTTATTGTTGTCCTGCTGTCGAATAATCTGCTCAAATAGTGCCTCAGCCTCAGCCCGGGCCTGTTTTGTGGCCTCAACATCCACAGTTACCTGTATCGAGAGAATATCGCCTTCTTTCGTTTCCGGCAACAGCTCCCGGGGCCAGTTGACGCCAGTCTCGCTGGCACCGACTAATAACACGGCTTTGCTTCCCTCAAACCGGTCAATAACGGCTTTTATTTCCATAACAGTTTATCGCTCCTTTGTAATAGAATATGTTTTCCCATCACTCGTAACAGTCAGGGTCCCGTCAGTGTCAGTACGGTATACCTTCATTTTTTTATCATTGTATTTTTTTAAGGTTATTGGATGCGGATGGTGATACTCATTGTCGGCCCCCAGCGAGATGAGTGCCGCCTCAGGGCTCACCGCCTGCAGAAAAGGTAGCGACGAGGATGTTTTACTGCCATGATGACCGCTTTTCAGCAATGTGCTCTTAAGGCTGGCCGCACCCTTTTTCAGCATCCGCTCTTCAGACTCTTTTTCAGCATCGCCGGTCATCAGCATTGAAAAATTGCCATATACCAGCTTAGCCACAATCGAGTTGTTGTTGAGATCAGGTTCCGAGCCGCCAATGAACGGCTGCTCCGGTGCCAGAACGCTCAGTACTGCTTCATTGCCTAATTCGATCGTTGTCCCGGCAGTAACCACAGTAAAAGGAATCTTCTTTTTATTGATTTGTGTCAGATATTGTTTGTATAGGTTTGAGGTTGTTCTTTGTCCACTGTCATAGACCTGCCTGACGGTAAAGTTTGCAAATACGGCAGCTGCACCGCCGATATGGTCGGCATGCGGGTGGGTAATAATAAGTTTATCCACAGTAGTAATTCCCTGACTTTTCAGCATACTGACCAGCTTGTCCCTGGCCGGAACATCACCGGTATCAATAAGCACCACCTGCTCATTGGTGCGAATAAGGATGGCATCTCCCTGGCCGACATCAAGCACCTTAACAGTGAGCGGTGCGCCGCTGACAACAGCCGGTAGCTTGCCACCTGGCTGGGAGGTTATTCCTGCGCTGCCGCAACCAGTCGCAAAGATAACTGAAAACAAGGTCACAGCAATGACAAGCCATGACCACTTGCGTGTTAGTTTCATTAAATTCTCTCCTCATATGTAAATCCTGGCAACTCTATGTATCGCAGCTTTTTACAGCCCGCTAAACTAAAAATAGGCAGTTTCCCGCCTACACCTAGCCCTACAACTGAACCAAGCCAATACTAATCCGTATCGCCTCGTCCACCCTATTCATAATTTCTTCGCTTAAATGCGTTACCTTTTCCCTAAGACGCCGCTTATCAATAGTCCGGAGCTGCTCCAGCAACACAACCGAATCTTTTTCAAGATTATACTGACTGGCGTTTACTTCAACATGTGTGGGCAGTTTAGCCTTGGAAATCTGCGACGTAATCGCCGCCACAATAACCGTTGGGCTATACTTGTTCCCGACATCATTTTGAATGACCAGAACCGGCCGGTGGCCCCCCTGTTCTGATCCGACCACAGGACTCAAATTAGCATAATAAATATCTCCGCGCTTGACAATCATCGCTATTCACGCTCCGCCAGCAGGCCAGGCATCAGTTCAAATGTGTCAATATCAGCCAATAAGCCTTCCTCGGCTAATGCCAGATTAATGACTGCCATTTCCTGATAACCTTTTTTCATCATATCCCGTACAGCTTTTCTCTTGCGTTCTTCTATATAAAGACGCATGGCTTCTCTGACAAACTGACTTCTGCTCAATTTGTCCATAGCTATTATGCCGTCTACTTCCTGTAACAATGCATTAGGAATACTTATCATGATTCGCCGTAACTCTGCCACACCTTCACCCCCGCCAGTATGGAGCATATTAAAAGATATTATTATTATATAAGCAGTTATATACCACTGTCAACTTTTTTATATACTTTAATAGCCTTTTATGCCGTACAATGCTGCCGGCACAGCTTTAATCAGATCTGTCGCTGCCATCCCGACCATACCGGCTGCTGCTGCAACATCACCAGCCAAGCCGTGAACATACACGCCTGCTACTGCTGCATCATGGCTGGAAAGCCCTTGGGCAATCAGGCCTGCAATGATGCCTGTAAGGGCGTCACCGGTTCCACCTGTGGCCATCCCTGCATTACCACTAGTATTAATATATACTTCTCCATCCGGAAAAGCAACAACTGTGCGGGCCCCTTTGAGCACAACAATGCTGCCCCATTCACCTGCAGCCTGCCGGGCCACCCTCACCCGGTCTGCGTTTACAGCCTCGATAGAGAGACCGGTTAGCCGCGCCATCTCACCGGGGTGTGGCGTTAATACCGGTAATGCGCTACAGTCAACTAGAATATCTGTATAGCCTACCAGCGCATTTAGCGCATCTGCATCAATGACCAGCGGGCATTCGGCAGCAGCAACAACTGCGCGGACCGCAGCCAATGTCTCCTCCTGGCCGCCAAGCCCGGGCCCAATTGCCAATACATCATTGCCTGACGCCAGCTCGATAATCTCCGGCACAGCCCCCTGGCCAATAGTGCCTGCCAGGGTTTCAACAAGCGGTTTTGTCATGATCTCGGTCAGTTTAACTGCTAATATATCCTGCAGGCTTGCCGGGGCAGCCAGCGTAATCAAGCCTGCTCCGACGCGGAGCGCGCCCTCGGCAGCCATAGCCGCAGCCCCGCTCAAACCACGCGAACCGGCCACAACAGCCAGCCGGCCGCTCATGCCTTTATGGGCTGCCGGGCTGCGCCTTGGTAATATTTTACCGATCATATCTGCCATTATGATATTTTGCTTAATATCCTGCCCGGCCACAATGGCCGTCGGTATCCCAATATCTGCCACGGTGAGCTCACCCGCGTACTCAGCACCCGGATACAAAAACAACCCCGGTTTTGGCAGACCCAACGTCACTGTATGGGTTGCACGTACAGCCTTGCCGTAAATCCGTCCGGTATCCGCATCCACACCGGACGGGATATCTACTGCAACCACCAGTTTGCCGGCAGCATTAATAATATCAATAAGCTGAGCCATGTCACCACTAATTTCGCCGCGGAAACCAGTACCTAAGAGTGCATCCACCAGGCAGTCGGCAAAGGTAGCTGTAACCTTTACCTTGTCCCACACCCGCTCATTATTAATCTCAATAATATCAATACCCATGAGCTCAATAATGTCAAGATTAACCCTGGCATCACCGCTCACAGCTTCTTTTTCGCCAAGTAAAAAGACCTTAACCTTGCCCCCCTGGTTGGCAATATGTCTGGCAATCACATAACCATCACCACCATTATTGCCTTTGCCGGCTAGAATACAGAATTTCTGCTCAGACAGCGGTTCCATGATTGTCTCCAGATGGCGTACTACCGCCACCCCGGCATTCTCCATCAATACCGCACCGGGGATACCATAATCATTAATTGCAATCCCGTCAATCCCACGCATTTCACTAGCTGTTGCTGCTTTCATCACTTTCCGCCTCCCTCTAAAACGGCCTGAGCTGCCGCATATTCCCGCGCATGCGTCAGAGAAATATGGATAGCTGTGACACCAAGCTCCCCTGCCTGCACAGCAAAACTGCCGTGCAGGGCAATGCTTGGTTTGCCCCTGCCGTCGATTACAACCTCAATATCTTTGATCTGTCCGCCTGCAAAACCGCTGCCAAACGCCTTGGACACTGCCTCCTTTGCCGCAAAGCGTGCAGCAAATGAAGCTGCCTGCTGGACACCCCGGCTGCGGCAATAGGCTGTTTCACTAACCGTAAACACCCGCAGTATAAACGCCTCCCGCTCAACAGCCGCTTTAATCCTGTTTATCTCAACAATGTCAATACCAATGCCAATAATCACTATTTCACCTTCCATAAATTTACAGATATAACTCCAAGGTTAATTA
>NZ_DATMXX010000422.1:0-18308 GCF_035561255.1 Sporomusa sp.
CGTCCACATGATATTTATTATTCTTATTTACAAAATATAAGATAGTCTCCCTAAAATTACCTCGTGATGGTAAAGTGATTATAAGTTGATATTCATAACGACTTATAAGGGAGATCAGATTATGAGAATTCTTTTAGCAGGCAGAGCTGGTGATGTAGGAAAAAACCTCACAGAGTATCTCAGCCGACAAGGCCATACATTAGTAATACTCGATAAAAATGGCGCACCCTTTGCCCGGGCAAAAAACAATGTTACTGCCTATACAGCAGATCTTATGGATTTAGCTTTACTCAAGGATATCGTTGACGGCAGTGATGTTGTTGTAAATTTAGCCTGGAGTTTTAGTGACAAACCGGAGGTTTTATTCAGTAATGATATGATCGGACAAATTAATTTGCTAAACGCCTGTGCAGCCACAAGTGTAAAACGATTTATCTATACAAGCACTGCCAGCGTTTATGGTACGCCTCCCGCCGGGCTTGTTGATGAAGAATATTTTTGCCGGCCAGAGCACGCACGCAAGCCGTTATATGCAGTTGCTAAGCTTTGTGCCGAGCAGTTAGGTCTGGCCCTTGGCCGCCAGCAAAACCTGCCTGTTACTGTATTTCGTTTTTGGTGGGCCTTTGGCGATACTATCGGGGGGAAACATCTGCGTGAACTAGTAAAACTGGCCCTCACCGGCCAGCCCTTACAAATGGTGGCCGGTGCCGGGGGGGTCTTTGTTAGTATGAATGACTTAGGGGCAGCCGTTGAACTGGCTGCTACCAGACCGGCAGCTGTCGGCAACACCTACAATATTGGCAGTCTGTTTTTATCCTGGGAAGAAATCGGCCAGACAATTATCCATTTAACACAATCAACATCACGGCTGCAGTTGATAGACGCTCAAGACTGGAACGGCCCTGCGTTTCTCAACGAAACCTGGTGCCTTAGCTGGGATAAAGCCGCTAAGGATATAGGCTATCAGCCTTTATTAGGTACCACTGACAGCCATGCTGCATTTCGTAGTGCTTTGGCAAAATGTATCGCTGGAATTACAAATTAACTGACTTCATTATTAAGACCTTGAATTTACAATACTGGTAAGCTGATCTCCTGAAATTACCTCTTTATCTTTTAGAAACTTTGCAACTTCGTGTAAAACATCAATATGCTCTGTTAAAATCTGCTTAGCTGTATTTTGTGCTTCATTTAACAATCGATGAATTTCTTCATCAATATACGATATAGTCGCAGGACTCAAATCCTCCCGGCCTGAGGTCCCGCTTCTTAGGTAGGTCCCGGTAGTATTAGCATAACGAACCGGTCCTAACTTGGGGGACATCCCGAACTCAGTAACCATGCGTCGCGCCATTTCAGTTGCCCGTTCAAGGTCATTTGACGCACCCGTAGAGCCTTCATCAAAGATAATAAGTTCGGCCGCTCTTCCACCAAGCATAACGGCCATGCGGGCCTTAAGCTCATTTTCTCCAATAATATAGCGGTCTTCCTCCGGCATCTGCATGGTATAGCCTAATGCCCCCTTGGCTGTAGGGATAATACTGATTTTGTGAACCGGATCAGTACCGGGGAGGTAATAAGCAGTAAGGGCATGGCCAACCTCATGATAAGAAACCTTAGTCCGGACATTATCAGAAAGGGGCGTTTTCCGCTGCAGTCCGGCTACAACCCGTTCAATAGCCAGGTCAAAATCAGCCATAGAAATCGTTTTAGATTGTTGCCGAATGGCTAACAGGGAGGCTTCATTGGCAATATTGGCCAGTTCAGCGCCTGAGAAACCGGCTGTTATCTTAGCAAGGCGATCAAGATTTACGTCACTGTCCAGAGGCATGCTGCGGGTGTGAATTGTAAGAATTTCAAGACGACCAGGTTCAGTCGGTAAGTTTACCTGAATTTGCCGGTCAAAGCGCCCTGGCCGTATCAATGCAGCATCCAGAATTTCCGGGCGATTGGTAGCCGCCATAATGACTACACCGGAATTGGCCTGAAATCCGTCCATTTCTGCCAGCAACTGATTAAGTGTATTTTCCTGCTCGCTGTTGCCCCCCATCCGTCCGATACTTGTACGGGCTTGTCCAATGGCATCAATTTCGTCAATAAAGATAATACAGGGAGCCTTTTTTTGCGCCTGCTCGAACAGATCGCGCACCCTTGCGGCTCCCACCCCGACAAACATTTCCACAAAACTTGAACCTGTAAGAAAAAAGAATGGAACGCCCGCCTCGCCAGCTGTCGCTTTAGCGAGAAGTGTCTTGCCTGTCCCAGGTGAGCCGGCAAGCAGCACCCCTTTAGGCAGCCTTGCCCCCATTTGACTAAACTTCTCTGGATATTTCAGGTATTCAATGATTTCCCGCAGTTCAATTTCCGCCTCGCCAACCCCACCGACATCACTGAATTTAATCCCAATCATTTCCCCCTGAATCTCATGAGCCTTACTTTTCCCCAGGGACATGGCGCTCGGACCACCCCCGCCCATCCGGTTAAAAATGAAATACCAGATTAAGAGTAACGGTAACAGGGGCAAAACCCACCCTAACAGGGTTGAAAGCAAACTTTTCGTTGGAGCCTGAGCAGAAAAAGCTACCCCGGAAGCAACCAGACGATCAATCAACTCAGGATCACTGACTGCCACAACATTCGCTACAGTTTCTTTTTGCGTATCCGTAGCTTTTAATGTAAAGACAATACGATCACCATTCAAAATAACCTCATTAACCTTGTTCTCATTTAAATTCTGAAGAAAAACATTATAACTTACTTCGGTTTCACGAAGAATGAATGGCTTATATACAAGATCGTTAAAAAGCCAAGTTGACAGAATGGCTATAATAAGATACCATGCGGAAAAACTCCGTTGTTTTTTATCCATATTATCCTTCCTTTTATTGCCGTAATTCCATCATGGGAATGAGTCGCCACACGCCTGGTCACTTTTTCTGTTTGGGCTGATCTCCATCAATAAGGTCAGGGACGAGCTCAGCCGCTAACTCGATCTCAGCAGCCAATCCATCAGCATATAAGGTTACACCTGCTTGCTCGGCAATCGGCCTGTCGGCTCTGTTGTTAAGCTTCGCTCGCCCCATTAGAAGGCTGACAAGGATACCGGCAATTGAGACAATCATGGCAACCCAAAAGACGATATGGAGTGAATCCGCCAGCGCCGTTTTAAGCGCCGGCAGCAAAAGCTGTTGCATATTAGCTGTCATCATATGCAGAGCCTCCGGGCTGAGCAAAATATTAAATAAACTACGGGGATCAGCTTGAGCTCTTGTCAGCATATCTGCCATAGAGCCGGTCGCCGCCAATGGTATATTCTGAATGACTGGGAAAAATTCTTGTTGCATCACGTTGACTGAATGGCCATTGAAGATTGCCCCAAGTATCGTAATCCCCATAGTTCCGCCAATACTGCGGAAAAATTGAGTTGCTGAGGTTGCCACCCCGCGCTGCTCCGGCCCAAAAGCACTCTGCACTGCAAGGGTAAGGATAGGTGTTACTGTGCCGATGCCAGCCCCCAGGATAAAGATATATATCATCGCTGTAAACTGTGTCGTAGTCACAGCCATCGTACTCAACAGAAAAAAAGCAAGAGCCATTAACGCCATCCCGGCTATATACATCGACCGAAAGGAAACTTTAGTGGCAAAACGGCCAACGACAACACTTGTGAGCATCATCGAGATCATCATCGGTAACATGGTGTTACCTGAACTGGTTGCGCTTATGCCCAGCACACCTTGAAAAAACAAGGGTAAAAACATTGTCGAACCAAACATGCCTAAGCCCATTAAGAATCCAACAATATTAGAAACCGTAAAAATCCTGTTCTTAAATAAATCAAGACTTAATACCGGCTCTATAGCCTTATTTTCGATATTAATAAATAATACCCAGGATATCAGCGATATTCCCATCAACCCAAGAATCTGCCATGATAACCATGGGTATTCCGTACCGCCGAGATTTAAGCCTAACAGTAACCCTACAGTTCCAGTAATCAGTGTGATTGAGCCTGCGTAATCAATAACTACCTTATCAGTCAGTATCGTTTCATTTTTTAACCCAAGATATATCGTAATTGTTGCTAAAATACCAATAGGTAAATTTATGTAGAATACCCAATTCCATGATGAGTAATCAACAATCCACCCCCCAATTGTTGGGCCAATTACTGAAGCCAGGCCAAATATGGCCCCCATAATCCCTTGCCATTTCCCACGTTCCTCGGGAGGAAAAATATCTCCCACAATCGTCATGGCTAAAGGCATCATGATCCCACCGCCAATCCCCTGTAACGCCCGATAGATAATCAATTCCGGCATATTATTACTAGTCCCGCAAAGAGCAGAGCCCAGCATAAATACTATCAGCCCGGTAATATAGACTACACGGCGTCCATAAAGGTCTGCAAGTTTACCGGCTATCGGCACTACGGTTGTCGATGTTAACATATAAGCCGTAGTTACCCAGGTCATAATGCTCAACCCGCCAAGCTCACCAATAATTCTCGGCATAGCAGTTCCAACTACAGTCTGGTTTAACGAAGAAAAAAACATTGCCAATAACAGTCCTGCCACAAGCGTTGTACGCTGACTTTCTGCAATCACAGTTTTCTTTCGCCTCCTTTGGCGTTCTGACCTAATTATAATTTACATGTTAGCAAGAATTTATTATCAGCAAAAAGCAGACGAGGGGACGGTGGTAGTGTCTTGTTGAAATCTCAAGACACTACCACTGCCCCCTGTTTTTTCAGGTTACGATTACGCAAGTCTTTTCTGCACTACCAAGACACTATATTATACAAATACACACATATTGCCATCTGTTCTAAAACACGCATTGCAGGATATGCATTCAGCTTCGCTATTACTATCGTTCCGCCATTTATTTACAAGATTTGGTTCCCTGAGTAAAGGCCGGGAAAGAGAGAAATATTCAATAGCAGACGTATTTAGTATCTCTTCCATAACCGCAGGGGTCCTATTAAATCCTACTAATATAATCGGCACCTTGACCTCTGCTGCGATACGGGCAGCATAATTCCTGAAAATCGATTCCGGGTACGGATGATTCATGCAGTTCTTTAATTCATCAGCGCCACCACTAATCTCAATGGCGTTAATGCCCCTGCTGGCTAATTCTAGACAGGTATACCTACAAGAATTAAACCCCGCCACCTCATCGCCAGCATCGGTCCCGTTAATTTTTATAAAGATATTGAAATCGCTTCCTGTTTTATTTCTAATTTCATCATATATCTCCAGAATTATTCTGGCCCGATTTTCAATAACACCACCGTATTCATCCTGCCGGATATTTTTCTGCGGGTCGAGAAATTGGCTCAAGAAATAACCATGCGCCGCATGGATTTGCACCCCGTCAAAACCAGCCGCTTTGGCTCTATCGGCCCCTTCCCCGAATGCTTTTACAATTAATTTTATGTCATTACGTGTGGGTGACGCTGGTGTCCACATCTCTCCACCCTTGCCGCTATAAGCAAGCTGCATAATAATCGGGCATCCGCTTCCATGAACCATGTTTGTAAATCTACGATAGTCGTCAATAAGTGAATCAGAATAAATACCTGGCATTCCCGGCAGTGTTGTGGAATCTGGCGTAAAATAAGTGCCCCCGGTTATTATTAAACCAACGCCGCCTTGGGCCAGTGTCTCATATACTTTAAACAATCTGTCTGTTAAATGTCCGTCGCTGCCTGCCAGGCCTTCCCAAGTTGCCGAACGTATAATCCGGTTTTTCAACTTCATCGGGTTGATGGTCGTTTCATCAAACAAGGTTTTCATATTTTTAGTCTCCTTTATCTATATTACTGGTTAATCCCTATACCTTGTTTGGCAAACCTTGCTCCCATCGCAAACGCTTTCTTACAGTCCTCCGGGAATTCTTCTTTACGTCTCTGGGCTTTCTTCTCAGGGTCAAACCGGGGGGCTACCATTTTTGAATAATCATCAAACTGATATGTATCCAAACTACTGAGCGTCTCTGCTTCTCCGAATATGCGCCCCAGCATATTTTCGATTATAGCAAACTGCTGCGAATAACCAAGTTCTTTTACCTGTTCTTCGGTAGCATTCATTGTATAAATAATCCCTGTTGGAATCTTCTTAGGAAACAGAGATTGTGGCGGGTTGGAGTAAACCGAATATTGAAATATTAATCGATCCATAAATGCCCCCATCTCCCCTGTAACCCTGCCAAGATAAATAGGTGAGCCCAGGATGATTGCGTCCGCTTCCTCAACTTTTTTGAAAACAGGTGCCAGATCATCCTGTATGGGACACTTACCGTAACTTTTGCCCCCTTTCGTTTTGCAGGCGAAACAGCTAATACAGCCTTTGTAATTAAGATCATAAAGATGAATCAGTTCGGTCTCTGCACCTTGCGTAACCGCACCTTCCAATGCTTTATTCAGGAGAGTTGCAGTATTCCATTTCTTTCTCGGGCTTCCGTTAAACGCGATTATTTTCATGTACTGTATACCTCCACCTTATTTTACTTGATTTCCTTTATTTAATTGTATATGATCTTAACCAGAAGGCAAGTACGCACTTAGAAGGTAGATACTATCTAAAAGGAGAGCAGTATGACTAATTGCTCAATGAGTGAATGTGATAAGTCGGTCGCATATACCTTATCTGTTGTTGGCGGTAAATGGAAGTGGATTATATTAGCTATATTATTTCAAAATGGGGTGCAACGATACGGACAGATAAAAAAAAGTATCGCCGCTATCACCCATAAAATGCTAAGTCAACAACTCAAAGAACTAGAAGCAGAACAATTGATTCATCGAAAAGAGTATCAGCAGATCCCGCCCAAAGTGGAATACTCCTTAACTGAGAAAGGAAAAACATTAATCCCGATTTTGCAGTTCATGGCCGATTGGGGTACAAAGCACAGACCTCTTAGATAACGAATAAAACCAGCACAAAGCTGGTTTTATTCGTTATCACCAAAATCCATTCCATCCTCTGATTGTTACTTTAGTGTAATCTTGTAAAATCTGGTATCTACTTTCATAATTGGAAATGTATTTGGTAATAGCTCACTAGCTATTTGAACAAACCGGTTTTTCTCATAAAAGCGATGTGCCGCCAGAAATTTTTCGGTGGTTCCCAGGTAAATTTCATGTATGTCATGCTTACTTGCCCATGACATACATGAAACTAGCAACAGTTCTGCTATATTATAGCGTCTCCCTCTATAATCAGCTTCTACAAACATTTTTCTTAATGCCACTTGATGGTTCCCAATATCTATCAGCGCAATCGTTCCAACAACCTGGTTATTATCAAGAGCTACCCAAAAATTACCGCATCCTGATTGATAGAAGTTGGGGATATCACTTAAATCTGGTTGATCTTCTTTGCTTATAGGAATATCAAACTCATTGCGTTGAATATTGAGAATTAAATTAATAACATCCTCTTGATACGCTGGAGAAAAATCTCGTATAATGATTTCTTCCAATTTGTGTACGCCTCCTTGTAGACCTTTCCCATTACTCACTAATGCTCTTCTTTGTATGATTTTAACTCTTTCCAATCCTGCTCAATATTCTCGCACATCTTTTTTAATAATTGATGTACAGTGTGTCTTTCTTCTAGCGTAAAACCTTTAAGACAGACTTCGAGATTCCGGTTTTCATCTTGAATGATAAAAGAATAAATTTCCTTAGCTTTTAGAGTAGGAAATAAATGCCACATCCTTTTGTCTACACTATCACGTTCCCGCAATACATAATTCTCTTCTATTAACTTTTGTATCGCCTTAGTTGTTGTAGCCTTATCCACTTTAAGAATATTGGAGAGATCAATCAGATTAATACCCGGATGCTCGCAAATGCGCGTCAGAAAAATAAACTGACCTCTCTGCAGTTTAAATTCCCGAAACCGAATATCACTAATCGACTGAATACTGCGGGCAAGCATACCCACTTCGCGAAGAATCTCATTTTTTAGCTTAGTCATAGAAACCCTCCATTTAAGTAGTTGACATTTCAACTACTTAAATTTTAATGCCAAGTAGTTGAAATGTCAACTACTTGGCATTAAAAAAGTTTATCATATTTTTTAGAAGCCCATAAGCCCCTTTACACGACAGCAGTTTTCTGCCGAAGTTAAGTCTATTAAGCAGTTGGTTGCTTATCTATCACAAAAGCATGGCTTTCACCAGCACTACGTGCTTTTATTAAAACCGTCGATCAAGCTTTTTTAATTCATCCCGGTTGAACTAATTTATCGTAGGTTGCATACTGAGAACACACCGCTTGCATAAAAATGCACTGCCATAAGCAGACAATCTGGCGTATAAATCAAGGCTTCTAAGGTATTTTCCTCAGAAGCCTTTTACAATGCTTTTTAGACATCAGAGTAAGGTATATGCGGTAATGAGAAAAAGATTGGGAAAGCATTTACGATATAAACGAAGATATTGATAAGATACGGCAGTTAGATTTTGCACTTAGAAATGGCTCATCATTTTGTATTTAATCACAAGCCATTGTAATGTATACATGTATAATTATTAGAGTCAATACATAAATACTTCATTTATTTAGTTCTTTATATTATAATGTATCCAACTATTAGAGGAAGGAGGATGAGACCATGCCGTGTACAATCACACTGGGTAAAAGTGGGATGGTAAATATCTGGCTACACACCTGTTGCAACCTGGAACGCTCTGTAATAGTGTTGTTGGAGCTTATACTGATGTCCGTCTTGTGGCGTAGTGTCGTACCGATGATGAGCGCTCCTTTCCGACTTTCCGGATAGTTTGCGTCACAAATTAAAGTCACCTAAAACGCAAATCCGGAGGTTGGTAAAAATGCATCAATATCCACAGAATCTTGGATTCGCCAGTTATGCCGACCTGCTGGAACATTCTAAGATTCTTTATTCAAAATCTAATATCAAATGGTACGTCACAGAGCTAGCTGGAGGTATATGGGCAGCCTGGAACTGCCTGGATAGTTTAAGTAATAATTATAAGCACTTTTCATCTTATGATGAGGCTAAGAAATATATTGACCAGCTTTACTATTCGCTTTACGGATATCCGCTGTATATGGCACAGGTTGGGTCGAAAATTAATATCCACTGCGAGTATTGTCAGAATAACCTGCAACTATCCTTTATCCATGAGGATGAGAATATTGCTTGGCTACTTTGTCCAAACATTGAAAACAACGAAGAGGCTCATGATAGTCTTGCGGTTCCTATCGCTATGACTGGATGTAAAGTTGGATAATTGTTCAAGAACGCACATTTAAATTGCAAATGTGCGTTCTTTTATGTTTTCCCAGTCTATGGACGTGCCCAATGCCGGTGCAGGGCAACAGAGTTAATGAATGCCTCACCAAAGCTGCGCCAGTCAGTAGCATTGCGGATGGTTACCACACCAAGCCCATTGCTCAGTTGCCCGGTACTATCCGGCGGAGCAAGCTGTACACGCCCCGCATCAGAGGCCCGGAGTAAATCCACGCCTTCATTGGCAGCAGCGATCGTTTTGGCATGTTTAAACGCCTCATTGATAAAATCGCGTGCATCCGGTGTTTTTGATAAGTTCTCAATACTCTTGGCCCCGCCGGGTACATAAACTGCATCGTACAAAACGGCATGTGCTGTTGTAAAATCTTTCGCTGCTTCCAGTGGATTGCCCTCAGCACTGGCGAGCATCCCCATACGGCTGCTAACGATATCTGCACTAACCCCGGCATTTGTGAGCACGTTTAAAACCTGCATGACAGCAGGATAGCAAAAACCATTTTCCGCAAGCACTGCAACCTTTCTTGTCCTGGGAGTCTTTTTCGTATTTGCCTGGCTGACTGCGGCAGAGGCTGCGGCCACCCCCGTTCCGCCCTGCTCCACCGGCGGGGTTGCGCCGATGCCAAGAGCAATCTGTCTGGCAAGTTCCGGAGCAACCTGGTTAAACAGATCCACAACACGCTGTTTAAGCGTTTTATCCTTGACACTGCCTACCTCAAAATGGAAGGCATCGATAATGTGTTCCTTCTCCGGGGTCGACATGCTGTTCCAAAAAAGTGTGGCCTGACTGTAAAAATCCTGGAAGCTGTCACTGCGCGCACGGATTTTACGTGCATCGATCTTTTCGGCGTAATGAACATAACTCTCCTCTACCGGAGCAGGAACCGGAGAATTCTGTTGCAGTGCATTAGGGGAATAGCTGGTAACCCCTTTATCCACAGTCATGCGGTGATAACCGTCGCGCTGGTTGTTATGAATGGGGACAACAGGACGGTTAACCGGGATTTCATGAAAATTCGGCCCGCCCAGGCGGATAAGCTGCGTGTCCTGATAAGAGAATAGGCGCCCCTGCAACAACGGATCATTGCTAAAATCAATTCCCGGGACGATATTACCTGGACAAAAAGCCACTTGTTCAGTTTCCGCAAAAAAGTTGTCTACATTACGGTTTAAGGTCATTTTACCAATGATCTTTACCGGTACTAACTCTTCAGGCCAAAATTTAGTGGGATCAAGAATATCAAAATCGAAATCGAATTCCTGGTCCTCATCCAGCATTTGTACACCAAATTCGAACTCAGGATAATTCCCCTGGTCAATGGCATCCCACAGGTCCCGCCGATGGAAATCAGGATCCTTTCCTGACAGCTTTTGGGCTTCGTCACGAACCAGCGAGTGCACCCCCAGCAAAGGTTTCCAATGGAATTTTACAAAACGGGCCCGTCCTTGCGCATTGACAAAGCGATATGTATTAACACCAAAGCCTTCCATCATGCGGAAACTGCGGGGAATCGCCCTGTCCGACATCACCCACATGACCATATGCACGGTTTCCGGAGTGTTTACGACAAAATCCCAAAAAGTATCGTGCGCCGTTGTTGCCTGCGGTACTTCATTATGTGGTTCAGGCTTAACAGCATGAATGACATCAGGAAATTTGATGGCATCCTGAATGAAAAATACCGGAATATTGTTCCCAACAAGGTCGTAGTTACCATCCTCGGTATAGAATTTTGTCGCAAATCCCCGCACATCACGCACCGTATCAGCCGAACCACGTGAGCCTGCTACAGTGGAGAATCGGACAAAAACCGGTGTCTTGACAGAGGTATCCTGCAAGAACTTGGCTTTGGTATATTCCGCCATCGGCTCATAAACCTGAAAAAAGCCATGCGCCCCGAAACCACGGGCATGAACCACCCGCTCCGGTATACGTTCATGGTCAAAGTGGGTGATTTTCTCCCGAAAATGAAAATCTTCCATTAAAGTGGGTCCCCGCACTCCGGCCTTAAGCGAGTCGTCGGTATTGGAAATTTTCACACCCATATTGGTTGTCAGTTTTTGATCTTTATGATCGGAACTATAGCTCTCCATCTGCCGGATTTTTTTATTATCACCGGGAGCGGGTGAATTGCCTTGATCCTGCTGCATATTCCTAGCACCTCCTATGGCATCAATATTATTTAGCGGTTGTGACTGTTAAATGATACCATTAGTGTGCCGGATGTATTGTTATTTATGCAGTACAGACATCAAGGCAATGTTACAGAAGACTTTGTCATAGATATTTCTTGTTGAAAAGCAGCTACCCCAATGCGGTCTATTACATCACCAATTCGCTCGCCCTTCAAGCCCAGCCGTTTATAAACATCCAGTATTGCCTGAACGTAAGAAATAGCTTCCTGTTCAGGAATAACTGCAAAAATTCTGGTACCTAGCATCGGTTGTTTTCCGATTTTGCCCCCAACATACACTGCATATCCCTGCTTTTCGGCACGTAACGCCTGCTGGGGGCAATTCTTCACACATGTTCCACACCCAACACACTTATTCATATCAATATGTGGCATAAAACCCCGGACCTCCATTGCTGCAACTTTACACCCCTGTATACAGCAGTTGCAGCCAACACAGCCACTAGTCACTGCCGGGATAGCAACGCCGTGAAGTCCAATATCATTTATTTGAGGTTTTGCACACGAACTTGGACAACCACTGACAGCGATTTTCGTTTTGCCTGCCAACTCCTGTCCTACTATTAAATCATTCAGCTGAGTAGTCAGCATGATTGTATCGCCAATTCCCCGCTTACAAAGTCTAATACCCGGGCAAGCAATAACGGTCAATACCCTTGCCCCGCGAACCGCAAGCAGTAAGCCAAAATCATGTATCTCTTTAAAAACTAAATCCAATTGGTTTTCCTGCACCCAATGTATCTCTACTGACTGACGAGTCGTAATGTGCAGCTGCCCCCGGCCATATTTAACAGACAGCTCTGCTAATTTATGAAACTGATCACTCGTCAAATTACCAGCAATAGTGCGAATGCGTATCGCAGAAAATCCAGGTTGCTGTTGGTCGATTTTTCCATGTTGTCTAGTAGCGTTATGCATACAGTACGGCACCTCTTTTAAAGTATTTTTTTCTTATCCTTTTGCCTCTAGTGGTATTGTAACATGGCAATAATTCGGTTATCATCGAAGTATAAATGTAATGTCTGGAGGTTGAGTAAATATGAATTCAAACCCTAATCTTGCTGAGGTGGCCGCTCTTATCGGTGATCCATCACGTGCCGCAATGCTTATTAGTTTACTTGGAGGAAAAACTTTACCTGCAGGCGACTTGGCCCGGTCTGCTCGAATATCCCCCCAGACGGCCAGTACCCACCTTGCTAAAATGGTAAAAGGTGGTCTGCTCATGCAAGAATCTTTCGGCCGACATAAATATTTCCGACTCGCAAGCAGTGAGGTTGGCCATGCATTGGAGGCACTTCAAATCATTTCACCACCAAAACCAGTCCGTTCACTCAGGGAATCAACGCAATTGCACGCCTTGCAATTTGCACGTACTTGCTATGACCATCTAGCAGGTAAAATCGGCGTTGCCCTGACAGACAGGCTCCTCGAACTGAATTTGATAGAGAAATCAGGGTCAGAGTTTATATTAAGTGCAGAAGGCAAGACAAGATTACACAATTTTGGAGTAGCTGTCGAAAAAAGCCCTAAGAGTCGTCGTTGTTTTGCCCGTCAATGTTTGGATTGGAGCGAACGGCGGTATCATTTAGCTGGAAGCTTAGGAGCCTCCCTTACAAAACGGTTATTTGAACTTAAATGGATAGAAAACTTTCCTGATGGCCGTGCTGTCCGTGTAACCGATGCTGGAATCAAAGGATTATTTGACGAGTTTGGCTTGATTATAAATGCTGACTAAAAGATGCCGTAAAAAAGACCCCACCTTTGATCTACAAAGCGTTGAGATCATAATAAGGATAGCTTCAATTAACATTTTTTTCTACAGGTTAATATCATAAGCAAACCGTCGTTACGCTTGTATATCAAACAAGTGTAACGACGGTTTCATTTTAATCGCCAGTAATCTTTGCGGAGAAACTCATCACTATCTTAATGCAAATTCAACTGCCGCTGTAGCATGTATTTGTGTGGTATCAAAAATTGGCACGATGCAATCTTTTTGTCTAATTAGCAGGGGGATTTCCGTGCAGCCTAATACAACACCTTCTGCGCCAAGGCTATTCATATGATCAATGATTTTTACAAACGACTGACGCGACGATTCCAGGATTTTACCCAAAACCAGCTCATGGTAAATAACCGAATGAATCACTTCACGCTCATCTACATCTGGTATAACCACCTCAATACCATGTTTCTGGGCTAAGCGGCCTTTATAAAAATCTTGTTCCATGGTAAATTTTGTTCCTAGTAGAGCCACCTTACGCAGCCCCCTTTTCTTGACTTCATCCGCAGCAGCATCTGCAATGTGCAATACAGGAATACCTACCTGGCTTTCAACCGCTTCTGCCATTTTATGCATGGTATTCGTGCAGATGACTATAAAATCTGCACCACCGTTTTTCAAGCGCATCCCTGCGTCAATCATTAGCTCAGTAAGCTTTTCCCAATCACCCTGATGCTGAAGCTTCTCAAACTCCCCGAAATCAACAGAGTACATTATGCTCTTTGCTGAATGGGTACCGCCTGCCTTATCTCTAACTAACTCGTTGATTATGCGATAATAGACAGCCGATGATTCCCAGCTTAATCCACCAATCAAACCAATAGTTTTCATGTTCTTTTGCCCTCAATTCTCTTGTTTTTACGCTATAATAAGCAACTTACTTAAATAATTCCCGTATACCGAAAAAAGACCTGCCAATTTGTACAAAATTTAACAGGATTCTGATTATCACCCACTGCCCTTAAGAACTGTTAATTATTCAACTTCTCCAAAGTCCTATCCCCTTGACTATTGGCAACATAAGGTACAAAATATATCATTATATCGCACAAATATCAGAAGGTAAATAGTTAGAGGAGGCGCATAACAGTGTATAGTTTTAAAAATGACTACAGTGAGGGAGCCCATCCGAGAATATTAAATGCGTTGGTGGATGCTAACCTAGAGCAAAGCGAGGGTTATGGACAGGATCGTTATACAAAAAAGGCCGTTGAACTCTTAAAACAAAAAATCGGGCTTTGTGACATTGATATTCACCTGTTCTCTGGCGGTACGCAAACAAATTTGACCGCCCTGTCTGCGTTTTTAAGGCCACATGAAGCCATCATTGCACCTAATACCGGACATATTCTGGTTCACGAGACCGGAGCTATTGAGGCCACTGGTCACAAAATCATCTCCATCGAGGTAGGAAATGGAAAAATTAACACTACCGATATCAAGGTTGCTCTTGACACGCATATTGATGAGCATATGGTAAAACCAAAGCTTGTTTATATCTCGAATCCAACCGAAATTGGCTCAATTTACACCAAGAGTGAGTTGGAACAAATAAGCCGGTTTTGCAAACAAAAGAACCTATATTTATATATTGACGGTGCGCGGTTAGGGTCTGCACTATGCTCTGAAGAAAATGACCTGCAATTATCCGATTTAGGTGTCCTTGCAGATGCCTTCTATATCGGCGGAACCAAGAACGGCGCTCTACTGGGAGAAGCGCTTGTTATCTGCAGTGATTTGCTCAAAGAAGATTTTCGTTTTCATATGAAGCAAAAAGGGGCATTGATGGCGAAAGGCAGTATTCTTGGTATCCAGTTCCAGGAACTTTTCAGAGACAATCTGTACTTCGTCCTGGCGAAACATGCTAATGCAATGGCTAATTTGTTGAAAAATGCACTAAGCAATGAGGGGTATCAATTCCTGACACATTCTCCTACAAATCAGCTATTTCCGGTCTTGCCAAACTGGCTGATAGAAAAACTCCAGGAGAAGTATTCATTTTATATTTGGACAGATGTCGATGCCGAACATTCCGCCATCCGCCTTGTCACCTCTTGGGCTACTAAAGAAGCAGCAGTTTTTGCCTTTATTAAAGATTTGAAACTTTATATAACCAGCAGAGTATGCTAATGATGAACTCGAAACTGATAAAGGAATAGGCTATTGAACTAGCCTATAATATTATGAGGAAAATATGTTAGGTCGGTCTCGAAAAATCAAGTTTTAAATTTTCTGAAGTAGGGAAGTCTATTATTAGTCGATACAAAAGCGGTTAAGGTGTTGGTAAAATGGCTAATTTTTAATTAGCTGAGCGGAATTAGCAAATCGGCTTATGGAGAGGATCTAATAATGAATCTTACCCCGGAAATAATAATTACCATAATAGCAGCAGTGCTTACGTTATTGGTGTTAATTTTCGTTATAGATTGGCGGTATTTCCGGGACTGGATCGTTGTTCTACTATTCAAAGGTCTTATTGATTTTGCCTGGGGAAGTCCGGTTGTTAATCTGAAACTCATTGACTATCCGGTCCGGCTGCTACCTCATTATTACAATACATGCATACTGTTTGAATTATGGGTATTCCCCGTTCTGTGTGTGTGGTATAACCAGGTTACAAGAGATAAAAACCTCTTGTCCATAATTCTTTATGCGTTATTGTTCAGCGCGGGTATGACAGCGATAGAATATCCGATTGAAGTATATACAGAGCTTATAAAATATATTGAATGGAGTTGGTTTACCACCTTTTACACGTTAACAATAACGTTCTTACTGTCTAGGGCTTTTATTGCCTTTTACCGCTGGGGCTGCGACTATTTCGCTAAAGAATAATATGTATTTATATAACAAATTAATTTAAAGGGAACTACGTATTGGTTGTTGAATACACTATTCTACATTACGCGAGAGAAGTCATCTATTGTTACAGCAATGCCTGTGATTCTGCGTAAATTTATTGTCGTGAAGGAAGTGCTCTTGTTGTTTGGCTATTTTAGTCACTTAATGCAAATAGCGTTGTCTTTTTTTTATCATCTTACCAGCAAGTTTGGATTTCCAAACTATGGAGTAGCAATTATATTACTGACAGTATCTATCAAGATGCTGCTTTTACCTTTAACAATCAAACAGGTAAAATCCATGCGCATGATGAAAGAGCTAGGTCCTCAGCTAAAGAAATTGCAGGAAAAGCATAAGAATAACAAGTTAAAACAACAGGAAGAAATCTCTAAATTGTATAAGAATGCAGGTGTTAATCCGCTGGCTGGTTGCTTGCCGCTGCTGATTCAAATGCCTTTTTTGACTGGCATATTTTATATGATAAGAAACTTCAGTTATGTCAGCCAACCGAATTTTCTCTGGATAAAAAACCTGGCAGGCAGTGATCCATTTTATATCCTCCCAGTCCTTGCAATGCTCACTACCTATGTTTCAACTCAACAAACCATGGCTGACTCCAGTCAAAACAAATTAATGCTGCTAGTTATGCCTTGTTTTATTGGTTACATGACAATGCGTTTTCCAGCAGGACTCGGTTTGTACTGGGTGGTAAGCAATCTTGTCCAGATTATTCAACAATGGTTTTTATATCGCAAACCGGTTTCCGGCCAACGGATGCCCGTTTAGGACCTATAGCAAAGAGGACCAAACCCTGACTTTTCAGGGTTTGGTCCTCTTTTTTCTCACTATTTTTATTCGAATTTAAGCAAGTTTAGCCCAATTTCATCATTAAAGCACCGGCCAACTTCTCCGTCGATTATATCAACAATAATCTCAGCGGTGCAGCTTACCCATGCAGCAGTCAAATGCCCGCCAAAAGCGTTGTAGGAGCTATCGGTGAGGGTAATATGCGTATGTAAATAAACTTCGCCATCCATTCGGGTGATGTTCCCGACAAGTCCAGTAATCTCCATATCTTTTGTGATTTGCGTTGAATGGTACTCCTTCGTATTGGGATCAAATAGCCCAATAGTTGCTTTATTTACAGCCCCAATACCGGTGACACTTGCTAGCTTAATATTGTTTTCATTAGCAACTTTTTTAATTGTTTCAACGATCTCGTCTGCTCTGTCACACCTAATTATAATTTTTGTGCCAAATCTTTTCACTTCCATCTTCGCTTACCTCCGTCAGTTTTGCTTGATTCTATTTCAATTTTATATGAAGTAGTGATATATGTAAAATAGAATTGTTATGCCGGATATCGCATAGCTATCATATTCTCTTAATTGCCTTTACAATCCTAAACTTTTGGGCTGCCGGCTCAAAATCCGCTTTGTCAAAATATTTTTTTGCTAGTTGAATAGAATCTACTTCCTCCTTTAACTCAAATTCATACTGTGCTAAAAAATCCTGGATCTGCCCTTCAAGCATAAAGCCAGGTCTCTCACCGGCTTTGTCAAGGGATTGGTAGTGTTTTTTTGTATCATTATCAATAGTCTCTTGTCTACCATTCGAAACAGAGGCGTAATCAAAAACAAGCAGACTGCCTTGTGCTGAATAATTGCTTATAAGACTAAATGTACTCTCAATAGCTTCTGGAGTAAGATAATAGGTTAGGCCTTCGAGGAGAAAAAGACATCGGCGATTGTTTTGAAACCCGGCTTCATTTAATTTCTCTGCGAGTGACTCTTTAGTAAAATCAATGGCAATAAAAGTTAAATTCGATGTGAATCGGATGCTTTTTTTAGTAAACATACTTATTTTTGCTTGCTGGGTTACCGGGGCGTCAAGTTCAAAAACATTTGCATTCTTTAATTCATTTTTAAATCGAATAGCCCGGGAATCAAAGCCAGCCCCAAATATCAGTACCTGTTCAATGCCCGTAGTAACATCACTGAATATCTCGTCAATAAATTTAGTGCGTGAAATGACGTACTCATATATTCCCGGGACTTTAAACAGTGCTTTCTTTAAAAGAGTCCGCAGAACATCAAACTTGGCTATTGTTTTAAAATACGAGGGTAGAATCATGGGGGCGATAAAATCTTCACTTTTATAATATGAATCTTTTTCATAATAGGAAGTCGCCCGCATAAGAGC
>NZ_DATMXX010000423.1:0-2135 GCF_035561255.1 Sporomusa sp.
TCCTGATGTCTACTGATGTGGAGACTCCTGGACAAATTGTATTTTTATGCTATAATAAAAACATATTTAAACCCTGAGTCAACGATGACTCTTCCGCAAGCAGCAAGTGGAGGGGTCTGTTTTTTTACTTGTATTGACCAGGGAGTAATGTGAAAACCTATACTGTAAGACATTCTGTGTATGAGGTGAAGAAAAATGGTAAAAGATCTAGTGTATTTAATTCCTGCTGGCAAGTATGGCAAAGAAGAAATTTTAAGCTTGCTTAATAATCACCCGGAAATCAAGTTTGCGTCACTTGTTGGTATCGACCTGGCTGGTAATGATACTGATGAAAAAGTGCCTATTAGCCTGTTTATTAAGGATATGGACGATTTTTATAACGGCAGCGCCGTACAAACTGATGGTTCGTCTGTCGTTCTTACTGGTATTGCCACTTTAAATAATGCCAAAGTTGATATGCTGGCAGATGCTGGTGTTAACTGGTTTGTAGATTATAATTTTGAACACATTGACGAAGAGACAGGTAAGCCTGTTGGTACACTCAGGATTCCTGCTTTTTTGGTACATAATAGTGTTAGAGTAGACTCCCGTTCAATTCTGGCACAAAGCCTGGAGTATGTTAAAGGTGAGATCAAATCTCTTTTCCAAAAAAATGAAAAAATTGCTGGTCTAGAACATATCAATAACGCAGATGTTGAAGATATCATTTTCACTGCGGCTACTGAACTTGAATTTTGGGTAAAAACCCCGGCTAATAAAGCCGAAGTAGAAGAGCTATCTGCTTCTCAGGTTTTGCAGGAACAATATTGGCAACGTACCCGGGGCAATGTCCGTACAGCTATGGAACAAGCATTGTTGATGATGGCACAATATGGTCTTGAGCCGGAAATGGGTCATAAAGAGGTTGGCGGTGTAAAAGCTAAAATTGATGAAGCCGGACATCTGAGCCATGTTATGGAACAGCTTGAAATTGACTGGAAGTTCTCCAATGCTCTTCAATGCGCAGATAATGAGTTGCAAGCCAGAATTTTAGTTAAAGAAGCTTTCCGGGCAAACGGCCTTGAAGTAACCTTTAAAGCTAAACCGATTATCGGTGTTGCCGGTAATGGTGAACATACGCATATTGGTATTGCTGCAAAGCTTAAGTCTGGTAAAATTGTTAACCTATTCTCACCAACAGATATGAAACAATATTTCTTGAGTGCAATCGGTTATGGCGCGATCATGGGTTTATTGAAGCATTATGAGGTTATCAATCCGTTTATATCTTCAACAAATGACTCGCTTAACCGCTTAAAACCCGGTTTTGAAGCGCCGATATGTATTGTAACCTCTTTGGGGCATACACCTGCTGTGCCTTCCCGTAACAGAACGATCCTTGCCGGTCTTGTACGTGATGTTAACAACCCAATGGCTACACGGTTTGAGGTTCGTTCCCCTAACCCATACACCAATACTTATATTGCATTGACTGCCTTTTATATGAGTATGCTTGATGGCATTAAAGCTGCCGTTAACTCCGGAAAATCCGTAGCAGAAATTGATGCGGAATTATCAAAAGAGGCTGGTACTAAAGGCTTCTATCTTGAAAATGACCGGGCGTACCGCAGCGAGCACGACGTATTTGATGATTATTCTGCAGAAGAGCGGGACCGTCTGTTTAGCAAACCGCCAGCTACTGTTTGGGAAAATACGCAAAGTATTAGTAAATACCCGGAAAAAGTTAAAACACTTACCGCGGGAGGGGCTTTCCGTCCTGAACTTGTTCAAGCCTTTGTAGCCGGTGCGTTGGTTCGTTGGCAAACTGAGTTGTTAAATCGCATTATACCGGAAAACCTTACTATCGTTAAAGAGTCTAAATCTTTACATGGTGCCGATTCTGCCAGTGATCTTGATCTGAACAACTGGGATAAGATTAATACTCTCAGAGTTTATTTGGCAAAAGACTGCTTATCACAAAAAAGCCTTTTTACCCGTATAAAAGAGGCTATTAAAGCAGGTGATTTTGATAGTGTATCAGAGCTTCAGATTGAAATGGCAGATAAAGTAGGTGTACTAAAAGCTTTATATAGCCAGTACAAAAAAAACATGATACACATCTGCTAAAACAATTTTTAAAACGCACTCCTGTGAAT
>NZ_DATMXX010000424.1:0-2929 GCF_035561255.1 Sporomusa sp.
CTTGTATCAACCATCTATCCTGAGAGAACATTAAATAAATATCAATCCAGTTACGAACAGCTATAACACCAAATTTTAAATTACCAGGTTGTTACGAAACAGCTTTTTGCGCATTTCACCTATTAGTATCTGAAGGTTAGACAAAATCCCGCATCATTTCCCAGGAAATAATGCGGGATTGCTTATTATTGGGATAAAACCTGAGCTAACCGGTATAATTCAGGATCAATCTCTTTTTTCTTGTTAACAACATCCTCAATTGTTATTTCAACACATTGACGATTTCTATAGCCAATCATAATATCCGTTTTACCGTCCAGCAGGGCCCGCACCGCGGTCTCAGCTAACCGGCTGGCAAGCAGCCGGTCTGATACCGTTGGGGCTCCGCCACGTTGGATATGACCAAGTACAGAAGCCCGCGTCTCCAAACCGGTATTTGCCCGGATGTATTTGCCAAGATCAATTGCGCTGCCTGCACCTTCCGCCACTACAACAATACTATATTGCTTGCCTTTAGCCCGGGATTCTAACAATTGCTTGCAGATGTCCTCCTCGGAAAAGGGGTCCTCCGGAATGAGGATAATTTCAGCGCCACCGGCCAAACCTGCAGTTAGTGCAATCCAGCCACAAGCGCGGCCCATCACCTCAACCAACATAACCCGCCCATGCGCTGAAGCAGTGTCCCTCAGCTTATTAATCGCGTCAAGAGCAGTATTTACCGCTGTATCAAAACCGATGGTAAAATCAGTACCCCAAATATCATTGTCAATTGTCCCAGGCAATCCCACAAACTTTATACCTAATTCGCCCAGGTGCTTGGCACCGGTCAGTGAACCATCACCACCAATAACTATTAGCCCCTCAATCCCGCGGTCTGCTAAATTAGCAACTGCTTTTTTCCGCCCGGCTAAGGTTTTAAACTCCTCACTACGGGCCGTACCCAGAAAAGTGCCACCTTTTTGAATAATATCGCCTACCGACCGTGAATCCAGCATTTTCATATCACCAGATATCATGCCTGCATAGCCATTTCTAATCCCCCACACCTCGGCATCATGCGCCAAAGCCACACGAACAGCCGCACGAATCGCCGCATTCATCCCCGGGCAATCACCACCGCTGGTTATCACTGCAATTTTTTTCATAATAACCCTGCCTTTCCTCAACTAAACCAGTCTAGAAGTCAGCTATATATTTCGGCAAATATACCCAATTGCCTGCCACACAGCTCAAATTTTTTCTGGCCATATTTCATATGACTTATTTCTATTTATTATGGTGTTATTTTATTCGCTTATTTAAATTAAAAACATTGCCACAATAGTTGTCACAATCAAACCGGCTACCACTGGCAGCAAATTACGCCTGGCAAGTTCAAAAGGACTTACACCGCAGATAGCTGCTGCCGGAATCAGTGCCCACGGCACCAGCGTGCCCCCGCCTACCCAGATAGCGGCAATTTGCCCTAACGCTGTCAGGGTTGCAATACCTGAACCAATAGCCGTAGCAAATAAATGTGCAATTGATCCAGCTAAGGATATGCCGGAGAATCCTGAGCCATCCAAACCTGTTATTGCACCAACAATTGTTAATGTGACAGCGCCAACCCCAGGATTAAGTGGTACTATCCGGGCAATTGCCAAACCGATGTCGTTGACAATTCCCTGTGATCCCGGTGGCAGCACCTGGCCCATAATTTGATTAATACCGATATCACCCAGATAAAAAAAAGCGGCGATTGGAATTACCGGGCCAAAAATAGTAAAGCCAAATGTAAAACCATCGATAAAATATGCCGTTATTTTCTCTAAACTCTGATTCCTATATGCTAATAAAGTAATTAATACCAAGATCAGTACAGCCGTGCCACCGATCAGCGCCGTAGCGTCTCCGCCTTGCAGATTAGCCGTGTACATAATACCGACATCCAGCAAGAACAAGGCAGGTACGAATACAGCCAGTACCTTCTTCGAGCTTTCCGGCAATATATTTCGCAATATCGCAACATCATCCTCAACTGGTGCAGCATCCTTGGCATATGATAATTCTGCTGCTGTACCGCACAAACTGTCTTGATCCCGCACATCCCGCATCAGCACCCAGTATGCGGTAACGGTTGCTACTAAACCCATCACAAATACTAAAGGTACACTGGCGCTTACAACACTCTGAACAGGAATGCCGGCGGCTGTTGCGGTCAGCTTAGGGGCGCCCTGTATAACAAAGTCTCCTGATAAAGCAATGCCGTGCCCGAATAGATTCATCGCTATCGCCACTCCAATGGCAGGCAGTCCAGTCCTTACTGCTACAGGTAAAAGTACAGCTCCCAAAAGTGCCACTGCCGGTGAAGGCCAAAAGAACCACGAAATGACCATCATTAATAAGCCTGTTATCCAATATGCCTGGGATGGTGTACGAATCAGCTTGGTTACGGGAGATACCATAGCTTCATTAATACCTGTGACCAGTAAAATCCGGCTCATCGCAACAATGATTGAGATGATCAGAATTGTCCCTAACAATTCGGTAATTGCATAGATAAAACTCTGGAAAATCCCGCTAACGGCCTGATAAATTGACCCCTTAACCATCAAACCGATAATAAAAATCCCAATAAGGCATACTAAAGAAGTATCGCGCCGCAGCAGCATTACGCCCAGTATCATAAAAATAAATAGTAAGTATACATAGTGCAGCGACGTAAGCTCTACTCCCATACCGCTTCCCCCCCTATACTTCATAGTTCCTACAGGATATGCACAAAGGAAAGATTTAGTCATTTAACTATATAGTTTGCCATAATTATCTTCTCCAAAAAATCCCCGGGGATAGGCTGTCCCAATAAGTATCATACTAAATCCGGGTGATATAATTGTCGAAAACAATGACAACATTATTACTACTACTATTTATGCTTACTATAAGCGCT
>NZ_DATMXX010000425.1:0-15491 GCF_035561255.1 Sporomusa sp.
ACGCATAGCCGCTCGCAGGCTTGCACAAACTGAACTAACGGCAATTCTCAGAAAAGAAAGGTGTTCTCTGATGTCGACAAACTTTTCAGCATTAGGCATTCGGCCTGAACTGACTCAATTTTTAAAAGAAACTGGCATTACCCAGCCTACCCCGGTACAGATACAAACCATTCCGGTGCTTATGGCAGGTAAAGATGTAATCGCCCAATCCCAGACAGGTACAGGCAAAACGCTGGCGTTTTTGCTGCCCATTTTAGAAAAAATCAGGGGAACGGCCCCGCATGTCCAGGCCCTGATTATCACCCCGACCCGTGAACTAACGCTGCAGATCACAGCTGAGGCGAGAAAAATCGCTGATGTACTTGAGATTAATGTGTTATCTGTTTACGGCGGGCAGGATGTAGACGAACAAATTCGCAAATTGCGCGGACAGCCCCACCTGGTAATTGGCACGCCGGGCCGGCTGCTTGACCACGTCCGGCGTAAAACACTGGTGCTTTCCGGGGTAACAAAACTGGTGCTGGATGAGGCAGACCAGATGCTCCACATGGGCTTTTTAGATGAGGTGGAGGAGGTTATCCAACTGACCTCATCTAAACGCCAAACCATGCTGTTCTCTGCCACTATGCCGCCAAAAGTCCGGGCGCTGGCTGCGCGGTATATGACTAAACCGGCAGATATCCACATTCAGACTCAAAACGTAACCTTAGATGAGATTAAACAGATTATCATTGAACTGCCGGAGGCCGAAAAACTCGATAAACTCTGCAGCATGATTGACGAAGCCCAGCCTTATCTGGCGATTGTTTTCTGCCATACCAAAGACCGGGCTAAAGCGGTTAATACGGCGCTCATTCAGCGCGGCTACAAATCTGATGAATTGCACGGCGACCTGTCACAGGCTAAGCGTACTCAGGTTATGAAACGCTTTAGCGACGCTAAACTACAGATCTTAGTTGCCACAGATATTGCCGCCCGTGGCCTGGATATCGAAGGTGTAACCCATGTATTTAGTTATGATATCTCCCATGACCCAGAAAGCTATATCCACCGTATCGGCCGCACCGGACGGGCCGGTCAAACCGGGACAGCCATTACATTTGTTGTTCCAGGTGAACACCTGTATTTACGAATGATTGAGCAGGGTATTAAATCCACCATCGAAAAATACAAAGCCAATGGTCAAAAAGTAATCAAAAACGCCGGCAAGGCCGCCATCACGGCAGCACCAAAGCGGATTGTAGAAAAAACAGCCACCGCTGAAAAGAAGACTGGTGATAAAAAAGCAGACGGCCATGGCGGCAATAACTTAAGAAGCCGCCGTAAACCGAAACCTGCCGACAGAACCGCAGGCAGCAAAAAATATAGTGACAAGCGTGCTAAAACATCCAAGGGCAAGGCGTAATCAGCCTTGCCCTTGTTCTTTTACCGGTGGTAGTGCCGGTTTATCATTTTTATCATCAAAAGAGGCCCGGCAGGCCGGGTAACGCGAACAGCCCCAAAACTTGCCGTGTTTGCCGTTTTTTAATTGCAGTACCCCTTTGCGGCAGCGCGGACAATGATGCTCACCTTTTAGCGGGATGGCAGCACCTTTCGCCTTAGTGCAAAGACTTGATGCAAAACGGGCCTGCTGCCCCAAGAAGGTATCCAGACTCGCATTGCCGGCAGCCATCTGGTGCAGGATATCCTCCCACAAGGCGGTAAAATCAGGATATGTAATCTCTTCCGGCAGAATATCAACAAGCAAGTACGCCGGTTCGGTTGGTTTGAGATATTTTTTCTTGGTTTCCTCCCGCAAAAAACCGCGTTCAGTCAGCTCTTTGATGATCGTGGCCCGGGTAGCCTCAGTCCCAATGCCGGCCACATCCTTGAGCTGTTTTTTCAGATCAGGATTTTTTACATATTTATGAATTTCTTTCATTGCCGCTAAAAGGGTGGCTGCGGTGAACCGGCCTGGCGCTTTAGTCGATTTTTTGTCAGCCGACGCCTTGACAAACAGTGGCTGATCCCCTTTGGTCATAGCCGGCAGTGCTCCACCGTCTTCCTCTTTCTTTTCGTCAGCCTCAGCACCGTATAGCTCTTTCCAGCCTAATTCCTTGATAATCCGGCCATTGGCGGTAAAACGTTCACCGGCATAATCCAGTTCAGCCCGTGTTTGGTCATAGACATGCACCGGGTAAAATTGGGCAATATAGGCTTGCGCAATAAGAAAGTAGATATTCCGCTCAGATTCACTTAAGGTGGCAAAATTACAGCGCTCTACCGTTGGAATAATCGCATGATGGGCTGTGATTTTTTTGTCGTTCCAGGCCCGGCTTTTTGTCACTGGTTCAGCCTTGCCTGACCAGCCTGCCAGCTCGGTATGGGCAAGACCGCTTAGATTATGCAGAATTGCCCTGGCATCATCATGCTGGGATTCAGGCAAAAATTCACAATCGGAACGCGGGTATGTTGTCAGTTTCTTTTCATACAGCTTCTGCGCGGTATCCAGCACCAGCTGCGGGTCATAGCTGAATCGCTTTCCGGCCATAACCTGCAGTGTCGACAGAGCCAGCGGCAGCCGCTGCGGTTCTTTTTTTTCAGTGGTTTCACACAAGATGACCGCTGCCGGCTCAGTGGCAGCCTGCAGCGTCTCCAGCAGGGCCTGAGCAATGGCCTTATCAGCCAGCCGGCCTTCCGTATCAAGCCCCGGCTGATTCTCCCGTGGCTTCCAATATGCGGTAAACACAGTGTCATGCTGGCTAAAATCGGCCTTTAGCGTGAAGTAGTCAGCCTGTTTGAAGCCTTCAATCTCACGTTCCCGGCGGACAACAAGCGCCAGTGTGGGGGTCTTAACCCGCCCCACCGGCAGCGTCGTTCGGTGTCCGGCCTGCTGGGCAGCCAGGGTATACGCCCGGGACAGGTTCATGCCAATAAGCCAGTCAGCGCGTGATCTGGCCAGGGCAGACTGCTTCAGGTTGTAGAAATCCTGATTATCACGCAGGCTGGTAATAGCTTTTTTGATACTCTGCTCATCAAGAGCATTTAAGAGAATCCGGCGCACCGGTTTCTGATTATTTACATAGTCGAGTACTTCATCTATCAGTAATTGTCCCTCACGGTCAGGGTCACCGGCATGAACAATTTCGCTTGCCTGGTCAATCAGGTTTTTGATGATCTCAAACTGTTTTTTACAGGAATCGGCAACAAGCAGCTTCCAGCTTTGCGGGATGATCGGCAGATCCTCTGCCCGCCATTTCCCATACTTGGGGTCATATTCGTCCGGCTCAGCCTGACGCAGAATATGGCCATACCCCCAGGTAATTATACCGCCGCCGGTACTGATATAGCCATCCTTGCGGCTTACCGGCCCTGGCAGGCATTTGGCGATTTCGGCCGCCATGCTCGGTTTTTCTGCAATGTATAATCTCAAAGTCGCACCTCAACCATTCTTAACTGGTTTTTAGAAAATGGCAGAATTACTGAGTTCCACCTGTACCATCTTACATTCTACCATAATTATTGGCGTGTCTGCCACTAATAAGCACAAGCAAAATATTAGTGAACTATAGCACACCGGCGATAAATAATAACAATGCCGTCTGGACATTATTAAACGGTACTGGTTCACCAGTACCGTTTAGCATTGGTTATTTGGGCCTATGGGAGGCAGTTCTCTTATCAAGAACTTTACCGTGAGTAACGTGTTTAGGCAACATTTTTATTTGTAAGACTTTCTCATAATGATCAATTAGCGCAGCCTCCCGTGGTGTGATAATTGCGATAGACACACCACTTGCACCGGCCCGTCCGGTTCGTCCGGAGCGGTGCAGATAGACCTCCGGGTCTTCCGGCAAGTCTAAGTGAAAGACATACTCAACCCCGGGGATATCAAGCCCCCGGGCAGCCAAATCTGAGGCTACCAGCAGTTGAAGCTTCCCATTCCTGAAGCCTTCCATGGCTTTTTTCCGGTCTTCTTTAAGAAATTTCCCATGGATACCGGCTGCTATTAAACCGTGATAGTTAAGCTTATCAACAGTTAGCTCCACATCATCACTGCGATTGATGAACACCAGGGCCTGGTCAATATTAATGCTATTCACGATTTTGCGCAGCACCTCAAATTTATCCCGCCGCTCTGACACAAAATAGACATGTTCAATATCAGGTTTATCCTCAGGCTTATTCTGCGCTGACAGTATCTCAACAGGGCTGTGCATCAGTTCTTGCACCCGGCTCAGTGCTGCTGGCGGTATTGTCGCCGAGAAAGCCAATAGCTGCCGGTCTTTTTGCGTGGTCTTGATGACTGCTTTGACGTTATCTGCGTTTTTATCATCAAGCAGCCGGTCTGCTTCATCAAGAATAATTGTTTTAATGGTCTGGGTGTTAATCTTCTTTTTTTGGATCAACTCAAGGATTCGCCCGCCTGAGCCGGTAATGATATGCGGCTTTTCTTTAAGTTTATCAATTTGCCGCATAATATTGACATCACCAATAATCGGGGTCGCAGTTACCGGCAGGTCTGAATTTGTTATCAACAATTCGATTTGCCGCTGGATCTGAATCGCCAATTCATGGGTTGGCGCCAGGATTAGCACCTGTGTCTCACGCTTAGTAGTATCTATTTTTTGAAAGAGCGGCAACAGATAAGCCAGTGTTTTGCCTGTACCTGTCGGTGATTGCCCGATAATGTCTTTGCCTGCCAGCGCTGCCGGTATAACCTCCGCCTGGATGGCAGTCGGGACAGAGATACCGGCAGTGGTCATTCCTGCAGTCAGAGGCGCGATCAGCCCTAATTGTTCAAAGTTTGTAGTCATAATAGTGTATATTCAACCTCCAGCTATTGCAGCGTTTTTATCTCGTTATAAATTTGCCCCACAATGGTATTATTACCAGCAATGATGGAAACCTTCCGGTCTTGCCGGAAAGGGGCGACAATACCACCGGCTTCCTCCACCAGCAAAATTCCGGCTGCCGCATCCCATTGTGAAAGATTTAGCTCCCAGTAACCGTCAAAGCGGCCGCACGCTACACTGGCTAAATCGTAGGCAGCTGAGCCAAATCTTCGTATTGCTCGCGTTTTTGGCAATAACCTGGTAAAATAGTTTATATTATTGGCTGGATGTTCTGCCACATCATAGGGGAACCCTGTTGCCAGCACGCTGTCCAGCAGCTGGGTTTTGTTTGAGACATGAATAGGCCGGTTATTTAAGAAGGCACCTTGACCGCGCACCGCATAATATAGCTCGTCAAGGACAGGTGCATAAACCATGCCGAGAATCGTTTGTCCACGATATTCAAGGGCAATTGAGATCGAGAATATCGGCAGCCCCTGGGCATAGTTTGTTGTACCATCCAGTGGGTCAATAATCCATAAATAGTCCGACTGAGCCTCCGACCGTCCAGACTCTTCAGCAAGTACTGCATGGGAGGGATAATATTCTTTGACAAAAGCAATTATTTTCTCTTCTGATTTTTTGTCAATTTCAGTGACGATATCAATCGCGGTTGATTTTATAGCAAAGGCCAGCTTGGCGCTCCCCAGGTTTTCCTGCTGGAGTTTGCCTATTTCTACAACAAGCTGTTTAAGCCTGTTAATGACGCCGAATAAATCAATTGTATGATCCATGTTGATCACCCCATTTAATTATGTCCCTTTTTAATGATTCTCATGGCTTAATTCAACGTTAGAGGGCTCAAACCCTTTAATATGGCAAGGGTACCCATTTTAATTAGAATATGGAGATGATACGTAATGAGCAGTGAAACTATTATATCATTTTACGAATCGCTGGGTTTTGAAGAAACAGAGATCGAGGATAGCATGGTTGTGCTGGGCATTGAGCTTACCCCGGCAGGCAATTATGCCCTGATTACCAATGATGAGGGCACTATGCCCAAGGATTTAAACCAGGGGATCATCTTTGCTTACTATACCCCGGAGGATTCCTATCTCTGGAGCGCCAGCTTCAAAAGTTCAACTGCGTTTAAAGAGCTCTGGACTGAAGCCCCAACAAATGAGACCAGGCTTGATGCCATTGTGAAACACAGGGAAGCAAACGAAACATTCTAAAAGAGATCCAAAAAGGCGGGATTGCTCTGTAAAGAAGCAATCCCGCCTTTATTATACCCTTTTTTAGTTGGTCAGACTGCGGATCGGAGCCGGAATCCTGCCACCCCGGGCAATAAAGTCATCTGATTTAAACTTGCTGACAGAGAGTATCGGGCTGTAGCCCAGCAGTCCGCCAAACTCGACTGTGTCCCCCACTGCTTTACCTGGTACAGGGATAATCCGTACTGCTGTTGTCTTGTTATTAATCATGCCGATAGCGGCCTCATCAGCAATAATTGCTGAAATCGTGGCTGCTGAGGTATCGCCAGGTACCGCGATCATGTCCAGACCGACCGAGCACACGCAGGTCATTGCCTCCAGCTTTTCTAAAGACAGGCTGCCGCGCTCAACAGCAGCAATCATGCCGGCATCCTCACTAACCGGGATAAAGGCCCCGCTCAGACCGCCGACATGGGAGGAGGCCATCAGACCGCCTTTTTTGACGGCATCGTTTAAGAGTGCCAGGGCCGCTGTTGTTCCAGGTGCTCCACAGCTTTCAATACCCATTTCTTCCAGGATATGAGCCACACTGTCACCAACCGCAGGTGTCGGCGCCAGGGACAAATCAATAATGCCGAAAGGATGGCCTAGCCGCCGTGCTGCTTCCTGGGCCACCAGCTGGCCAACACGGGTAATCTTAAAAGCAGTGCGTTTGATGGTTTCAGCAACTGTGCTAAAATCCCGCCCGCGTACATCTTCCAAGGCCCGCTTAACAACACCAGGACCGCTTACACCAACATGAATCGTGGTCTCAGGCTCGCCCACACCATGGAAAGCACCGGCCATAAAGGGGTTGTCCTCAGGCACATTGGTAAATACCACTAACTTGGCACAGCCTAAGGCATCTCTGTCTTTTGTTAATTCGGCGGTACGTTTGATAATCTCGCCCATTTCGCGAACACAATCCATATTAATGCCGGCTTTAGTTGATCCCAGATTGACCGACGAACACACCCGCTCGGTAATAGCCAACGCTTCCGGGATCGAACGGATCAGGATATGATCACCCTTAGTATAGCCTTTTTCAACAAGCGCCGAAAAACCACCGATAAAGTTTACACCCACTTCTTTGGCGGCAGCATCCAGCGCCTGCGCTACCGCAACATAGCTGTCAGCATGACAGCTCTCGGCAACAATAGCAATCGGGGTTACCGAAATACGCTTATTGATAATAGGAATACCATACTCAGCCTCTATATCTTCACCCGTCTTAACCAGCTTTTCAGCAGTCCGGGTCACCTTGTCATAAATATTTTGGCAAAGATCCTTAATATCGGGATGGCCGCAGTCGCGCAGGCTGATACCCATCGTAATTGTCCGGATATCAAGCTTATTTTCTTCGATCATGCGGTTAGTTTCATGGACATCCTGTAATGTGAACATAGTAATTTTGCCCCCTACCTATATACGGTGCATGCTGCGAAATATATCTTCATGCTGCACTTTAATCTCAAGCCCCATAGCAGCACCTTTGCCGCCAAGCAGCTGGCCCAGGTCTTTCAGGCTGATAATGGACTGAGTCATATCGACCAGCATCACCATATTAAAGAAGCCCTCAAGTATATTTTGATTGATATTAAGGATGTTAACATTGTTCTCGGCCAGAATGTTGCTGACCATGGCAATAATGCCTACCCTGTCCTGCCCGACAATTGTTATGACAGTTTTCATATTCTCACACTCCATAAATTTTGTATTATAGCCTAGATGGTATGATAATATTATACTCATTTTCCCGGAAAAGCCAAGTATATGTAAAGAAAAAACACCTGTCGCACATGACAGGTGTCAATTTGTGCATATAATGCTTACATTTATCTTTGTACTCTTCGCTTGTGCAGCAGGTATTCATAGGCAACCAGAGCCGCTTTTGCGCCATCGCCGGCGGCAATAACAATTTGCTTATCAGGCCCGTTGTTCACATCACCGGCAGCAAACAAGCCCGGAATATTGGTGCGGGTGCGGCAGTCAGTGACGACTTCCCGGTATTCGTTAAAATTAAGCAGCCCCTCACAATATTCAGAGTTAGGCATCAACCCGATTTCGACAAATACGCCCTGCACATCAAGCTCAATTTCGTTATTTTCACCGACCTTGGCAATGACCAGCTTTTCAACAGTCTGAGATCCTTTAACCGCTTTAGTCGTATAGCCGATTAACTCGATAACAGGCTGTTGCAGTTCCCTAAGTTTCTCGACAACGATGGGGTCAGCCTGATAACGGTTCAGTAATGATATAAGGTACACCTTCTCAGCGACCTTACTGACCTCGATCGCTGCCTGCAGGGCTGAGTTGCCGCCACCAATCACGGCTACTGTCTTACCTGCAAACAACGGCCCATCACAAGTAGCACAATAACTGACACCCCGACCGGTAAACTCTGTCTCACCCGGCACTTCCAGACGGCGCGGCCGCTTGCCTGAGGCAACAATGACGCTTTCAGCCTGATATTCGCCCCCATCACTGGTTACAGTAAAGCTTCCACCAGCATTGACAGCAAGGCCTGTGACTTCCTCATACTTTATTTCAATAGGGAACTTTTTTACCTGGTCATCAAACTTCTCCATAAGTTCCGGTCCGGTAATAAACTGATAGCCCATATAATTCTCAATATCCATGGTCCACATCGGCTGTCCGCCAAACTCTTTCATTAGCATCAGGGCATTCATCCGCTTACGTGCGGCGTACACGGCAGCCGTCATCCCGGCCGGCCCTCCGCCAATAATGATCAGCTCATACAAAAGCCATCACCCTTTAACGTTTACTTCTCCTGTATAAACTATATGTCAGTGCCTCGGCATTTGCTACCATTCTGCCGGCGGTAACATCTGCGATAAATAGGGTATGACTTCCTATGTCTACCGTTTTTTCCGGCATTACTTTCGCTTCCACATAGGCAAGGCAATTGGTGAGAATCGGACAGCCGTTTTTTCCGGCAATATAATCTACACCGGCAAACTTATCGGTATCACGACCGGATTTATAGCCAAACCGGCGGACGGCGTCTGTTTGATCGCTTCCCAGCATGGACACAGCAAAAACACCGCTAGCCATGACATATTCATGGGTAAGATTGTTTTTATTAAGACAAATTGATATACGCAAAGGTTTGCTTGTCACTTGAAAGACTGTGTTACAGCACTGTCCATTGATTTTATTATCCTTCACAGAGGTAACGATATACAGTCCATAGCTAATTTTGTCAAGGGCTGAGTTAGCAGTTTCCTGGCCAGCCTCAGCCACTGCTGCCCGGGTTAGCTGCATGGTCTCGTCCAACAATAGCACGAATAATTCAGACCCTACACCGCATAAGGGGCAGTTGTCAGGGGGCGTGTCGCCCTCATGAACATAATCACACACAGTACACTTCCAGCGTTTTGCCGCTACCTGCCGCTCAGCAGCCGTTTCTTTCTCTATCGAAAAATCTTCAGGGCCAACACCGCAAATCGGGCATTCTGCCGGAGGGTTTTCTCCCTCATGTATGTAGCCGCATACATTACAACGCCACTTCTTCATATGTTCTCACCTTTCCCATTAAAAAATCGACATTATTTTTCCTGTAATTGTTATTCTCAGCTATGCTTGCACATTTGTCAATAATTTGCTAGTATTTTTCTATGCAATAAATTTATTACGACAAGTGAGGTGCCCTGTAATGATAACGCCTGAAGTCATTGCCAGAATCAATGAGTTAGCCAAAAAGAGCCGTGACGCCGGTCTTACTGACAGTGAACGCGCTGAACAGGCAGGTCTGCGCCGCCTTTATATTGATCATATGAAAGCCCAGGTTAAAGCCCAGCTTGATTGTGTGAAGGTTGTAGAGCATGACGACCATTGTAACTGCGGTTGCCATAGCCAGCACTAATCTAAGCAGAATAAGCCGCTAACACCCTGTGTGGTGTTAGCGGCTTGTTTTGCATCAGTTAATTAATCGGCCGATTGGAATGTTTCACAGTCAGTATCGGTAGTTTTGGAAGCATTGAAACCAGCTACATGAATGTTTTCGGCATTACAATAGTTACCGTTGTCCCAGAATTTACAGTTGTTAACAAAACATTCTACCGCCGGAGTGATTTGAGTTCCTTCCAAAAATGGGGCCGACATCGTGCCGCCAATATTAGCATTGTGGAAAGCACCAACCATATCACCCATTGTTTTGCGATGATGAAAAGCTTTGCACAGGGTATCCTTAGACTTAGCGGAAGCACCTTCCACTTCGTCATTATACACGCTTATTTTGGCAGCCATACACTGATCACCAGGCATATAGTGGGTACATTGATCAACACTACACTTAACCACTGGATTGGACATAGTTATCACTCCTTTGTTTTTTGATATTATCTGTCAGTTTGCCAACTTTTATGCCATTTAAATGCTCACAAGCGCCAGCGCCACCCGGACATCATAATCACATACAGGGCAATACAAAAGATGGACACAATGGCCCGCAGACTGAAACGGCAGTGATGCAGTTTCTACATATGGACTGTATGGACCAAGATAATTATTCACTGAACCACCGTCAATCATAAGCTGACCACAACAAGGACAATTTTCTTCAATTGCCTGCATTGCGTTACACAGCGGACAAACCATCTCCATGGTTAACACCTCGTCACTAACCTCATAATTAGTTTGTTCACCCCATCTGCATCCTAGTCAAAAAAACAGGTGTAAAAGAGAATTTATCTCTTTACACCTATTGGGATTCTACTATTTTCTTTGCAAAAATAAATAGACTGGAATACCGGTCAATGTAATACCAAGTGCATAAACAGCATCCCCAGGATTATTTATCAGCATACTAAAGGCAATATACACTGAACCTGCGATGGCAATAGCGGGTACTACCGGGTAACCGGGAACACTATACGGTCGTTTGGCAGCAGGGTTATGCCTGCGCAAAATAAAGACCGCCACAAAGGCTAAAATATAAAAGATCCAAATAATAAACATGGCCATATCGGTCAACCTGTCAGGATCTCCGAGTGTCATCAGGGCTGTAGCCAGGATGACCCCGAGTACCAGGGCATTGGCAGGGGCACCTGACCTACTGTGCACCTGACCCAATAGTTTTGAGCCGGGTAGCAGGCCATTCTGAGCCATAGCATAAGGTACCCGGGCACCTGTTAATATATAACCGTTGAGGGCACCAAAAATTGAAATCAGGATACCGACACTGATAAGCCTGCCGCCTATTTCACCAAACAATAACCCTGCAGCCGTACCGGCAGCACGATTTCCCAGCAGGGCAATCTCTGAAGCAGGCAACACATGAAGCAACGCTATATTTACAGAGAGATAAGCAATAATGACAATACCTAAGCCAATAATAATTGAGCGTGGCAGCTCTCTCGCCGGATTCTTCATCTCACCGGCGACAAAGCTAACGTTTATCCAACCGTCATACGCCCACAGAGTAGCCAGAATGGCTGCCCCCATGCCAGCAGTTTCTGCCACACCACTGGGCATGCTCAGGATCTGGCCGTTGCCTTTCCAGAGGCCAAATACTGCAATAAGCACTATAGGCACAAGCTTGGCCGCTGTCGATACCGACTGAATAAAACCGCCATACTTAGTCCCAAGCGCATTAACGCCCCCTAAGAAAGCAACTGTTAAAATAGCAACAGGCAGTTTCCAATCTGCCGGCAAACTAAAAAAAGGCAGTAGTAGCGATGAAAAATACAAGCCAAGCGCACCCGTAGTTGCCGGACCGTAAATTAAGGCTTGCACCCAGCCAAACAGATACCCCCACATCTTGCCATAGACTTCGTCTAGATAAGCATATAGGCCACCGGTTCTCGGGATTTGTGCTCCAAGCTCGGCTACCGTAAGCCCGGCAGCGATGGTGATAATACCGCCTAAGCCCCAGGCAATAAGCGCCATCGTTGAATCCCCGGCGGCTACAATGACTTTGCCTGGTTTCATAAAAATCCCGGAGCCAATTACCATACCAACAACTAATGCTGTAGCAGCCAGTAAATTAAGGTCTTTTCTCAAAGCAGGTTTTTGATTCATATAAACTCCTAATCATAAAAGAAATATTATATAACGCGTTAAAATTTTGCAACACGCTCAGGCTGTGCCTACAAAATTCTTTACTGCGAGACATATAGCTACTACAATATCAAAAAAATACACAAACTACAACAGTGATTTCTGCAAAAACAGTCAGAATAAGATGATAATATCATAATTGGATAGGTGATAACTATGGCAAAGCTTACTCCTCCAGATCTTAACATTAGACCGCGCATCCTGTACCAGGTAGCAAAGGCTGCTTGGGAAGGCCATCTATTCGAACGTAAAGAAGAAATATGCCGCTTGTTGCAGCAAGAATTTGAAGATAGGGCGACCCGCCGGCTTGTCGCTAATCAGATTCGCATTGCCATGGGGCTTGAGCCCAATAATTCCGAAGAAGTTATCAATGAGTATGATGAAGAGGCCTTAATGGGCATGGGCAGCGAGCCTGTTGTTGTTGCTAATCCGGAAGCTTGTCAGGATTGTAAGGGTGCAGAGTGTGAAAAAGCTTGCCCTCTTGGCGCTATTACTCGCGATGAGCTTGGCCAGCCTTCTATTGACAGAAATAAATGTGCCAATGACGGCTATTGTATTAGTGCCTGCGAGTTTGGCGCTTTGGCCGATAAATCCCAGTTTGTCCCACTTATCAATCTGCTCCGCCAGCATAGCCACAAAGTGTATGCGTCAGTAGCACCTGCTTTTGCCGGTCAATTTGGTCCTGAAGTAACCGCAGGTAAACTGCGCAGTGCATTGCTGAAGCTGGGCTTTAACGAAATGGTGGAAACTGCCTTATATGCCGACCTTATTACGATTAAAGAAGCGTTTGAATATGATAAACACGTCCAGGATGAGCATGATTTTTTGATTACCAGTTGCTGCTGCCCGATTTGGATTAAATTAATTGAAAATAAATTCCCAGACTTAATGGGACATATATCACCCTCAGTATCCCCCATGGTTGCCTCCGGCCGGGTTATTAAAGAACTCGAACCTGAGGCAAAGGTTGTATTTATCGGCCCCTGTGTTGCGAAAAAATCTGAGGCTCAGCTGCCTGACCTGAAAGGTGCCATTGACTTTGTCCTGACCTTTCAGGAACTGCAGACGATCTTTGCTGCAGCTGAAATCAACCCGGCCGCCGAACCGGACGAAGAGAATCCATTGGCCTCCTGGTGCGGCCGTCTTTATGCCCGGACGGGCGGTGTCAGCGCAGCAGTCGGCACTACGCTTGAGAAACTGATTCCCCGCCGGGCCGAAAAATTCAAGCCTGTCAAAGTCGACGGGATACCTGACTGCACTAAACTGCTGGAAGAGATTAGAGCTGGCAACCTTGAGGCTAACTTTATTGAAGGCATGGCCTGTAAAGGCGGATGTGTAGGTGGCCCGGGCCGGATTATTCCATCTGAGCTGGGTACCAGTCAGGTAAATGACTATAGCAATGCCGCCCATGCTCATACACCTGTAGAAAATCCACAAGTATATTCTATTCTGGCAAAACTCGGTCATTACCGTGGCATGCCAACCATGACCGGCTCAAGCAAAATGGCAGCGATTTTGGCCCGTAAGCTTGATCCTAAATGATCTTTTTTATCAAAAATACCCCTGCCGTAAAAGGCAGGGGTATTACTGTTATCGCTAATTTTTCTCGAAACAAGATTTACCGATAAACTCGCGCAGTATTGAATTATTTGGAATTTCATCATCTTCCACCAGACTAAAGTACTCCAGAAAATTAAGCAATCTCCTGGCTTCAGAATACTCGGGGTGCTCCCGTGTAACCTTTTCCAAGAGTGGCTCAGCATATTTTTTAAGCACTGCCAGCTCATAAATGAGTGCAGAATTAAACATCACATCAGCTTCTTCCTGGAACGGAAAAATATTGCGTTCTTCTCCACGGCGAACTGACGGCCACATCTTCAGCGTCATGAGGGCATCATGAGAACGGAACTGACTGTCGCGGACAATCCTTCGAATGAGCCTGGCGTCTGTTGTTGGAATCCTGTTATGATTATCAATCGACAGCTGCGTCAGTGCACTAACATAGATCTTTATCTTACAGTGCCGGGGAACAGCTGCCGTTAACCGTTCATTAAGGCCATGTATGCCTTCAATAATCAGCGGTTGACCTTTATCCACCTTAATCCGGTGTCCGCGGTATTCCCGCTCACCTGTTTTAAAATTAAAGGTAGGTAATTCCACTTCTTCTCCAGCTAAAATCCGGGCTAAGTGTGCATTAAACAAATCCAGATCAATGGCTTCAATGGCCTCAAAATCATAATCACCGTGCTCATCAAGGGGGGTATGGCAGCGGTCAACAAAATAATCGTCTAATGAGACCGGCACAGGCCATACCCCATTCACTCTTAGCTGAATGTTAAGCCGTTGAGCAAATGTGGTTTTACCAGAGGACGACGGTCCTGCTACTAAAATAACTCTCACCTCATTGCGATGGGAAGAAACAAAATCGGCAATTTGAGCAACTTTTTTCTCATGCAAGGCTTCGGCTACCCTAATAATGTCCTTTATATCATTACTCTTACTACACTCATTCAGAGTAGGAACATAACTGCATTTTAAAATATTTCCCCACTGCGCACCCTCTTGAAATACCTTAAATAATTTAGGGTTCTCAACAAATTTGGGCAGCAGATCAGGATTGCCCTTTTCTGGTAGGCGAAGAATAATTCCCGGTGGATAATATCGAAGTTCAAAGACTTTAAGATAGGCAGTAGAGGGCGTCATTGTACCGTAAAAATAGTCGTACACCTGACCACAGTAGTAAATACTGACCTTCTCCCTGTCAAGCTGTTCCAGCAGACTGACTTTCTCCTTCTGCCCTGCTGCCTTAAATAGCTCAATTGCTTCCGCTATAGGTAAAGTCTTGCGGACAATCTGACGGTCTTCAATAATAATTTGGCGCATCTGCCGGTCAAGTCTGGAAATATCTTCAGGCGTTACCTCCCGTTCATGATGCAACTCACAATACAGTCCTTTGCTTAATGAATGCTCGACTGTTACTTCACAGCCAGGAAATAATTCCTGAGCAGCTGCAATCATTACTAAGGTTAAGCTTCGTTGATACACTTTCATCCCTTCATCAGTATGAAGGTCAAGAAAGTCTACCACACTATCCTGATCCAGAACACTTTGCAAATCTCTTATTGCATTGTTCACTTTGGCTGCTACTACCGGTGTAGTGTATCTGTGAGCGGCATCCCGGCTAACCTCTACCAGACTTACCCCCTTGTTGTACTCGGCAATGCGGCCATTAGAAAATGTTACATTAATTTTTTCTGACACCTGAAGGCCCCCTTACTATCGCCAAACTCTCTCTAAACTATATATAAATAAATTCAACTATATTCCCTCGATTTCCTGC
>NZ_DATMXX010000426.1:0-4194 GCF_035561255.1 Sporomusa sp.
GTTTCAGATTTGATTTTTAAAGGAGGACACCGGCATCGGGTAGAGATAGAAGCCGATGGGTCGTGCTTTTATGTCGATTTCCATTTCAAGGTAAATGGAAGTACATCAATTGATATATCCAGTGGACAACACATTGATAAAAAGAAACAAATTAAAGATGCTATATTAAGTGACCCCACATGCTTGCTAGCAGGTAGCGAAAAGAATGTGACTGGAGTATGAGACGAGAGATAAGTGCTCTATAAGGATCATAATGGTTGCCCAGGCTATAACCAATAACCTAGTGACAAATCCAGTGAGAGCCGTCCCTTACGCGGGGCGGCTCTTTTAGCATGTGGCGTCTGTTTATGAAAACAATTCCATATAAGGTTTCTTCGATAAATAGTCTTTCGTAATACCATTTAAGCTATAGGTAATCTGGCTCAGCCAAGAGGCAATATTAATTTCTACTAACAATATATGATCTGGAACTAAAACCGGAATGGGGGATAGGTTTGCAATCCCGATAACGCCTGCTTCAACCAGACAGTTGGCAACCATCTGACTTTTTGATTGCTCCACAGCCATAATGCCCATGATAATATTTTGTTTCTGAACAATTTCATAAATATTCTCAAACGGCTCTATTGCCAAATCGGAACCGAAACCGACAGGAACACCGAGTTTATCTTTTTCCAGGTCACAGACAGCAGCAATCTGGATCCCGGGCGGAAAAATGCTGCCAGAGGTGAACATGGTCAGGACAGGTATACATGCGCCTATTACTACTGCGTTCCAGGAGGATCTATAACCCAGGATTTGTTCAATTCTCCATATCATGTAGTGAACCTGATACCCAACGCCTTTTGTGCCAAATTCGCCAAAATTGGCGAGATCTTTGCGTACAAGCGAAGAAGGAATGTTCATACGGCGTCCTAAATCTTCAGAAGTGCATTTTACTTTATTTTCATTACGAAGTTGCAGCAAAATATTATAATATTTTGCAATCCTGTTGATGGTGCTTTTAGATATATCGCTTTTGTTGGTAAATCCCATCTTTCTCATCCTCCTGGCTCTATTTCTTAGAGATGTTTATTTGCTTCAAAATATTTGGAATATTTCCGTTGCGAATCCACTATGAGGCATATTTCAGTATCTTAGAATAGAAAGAGAGCAACAAAAAACCGTCTGAACAACAATGATTGTCCAGACGGTCGACATATTCTTAAAATTGCGCTCCATGTGGTAAACTCCACTAATCCGTCAGTTACGCAATTTCTATTAAATTCTGATTATGATTATAACATAACACATGATTCCTGGATTGGTCAATAGCTCCCTTTATATTTTGTGATTAAAGGTACTATTTGATGTTAAAGGACAGAAACAAATAATGCGAAAAAAGTATGAGAATATCGAAGAATGGAATTCGGCTTATATGGCCATTAATCAATCCGGATTATGGCCTAAGAAGTTGGAATAGTGGTACAACTTAGTTGCTAGGAAAGCCAGTATGAAAAGAGTGAACAATTATTCCAAAGATGGTATAATAAGTATAATTTGCCTAGGTAAGGAGGAATTATCTTGAGGATTAATAAATTGCTTCCTCAGAGATTTAATTGGAATTTTAAACTTGGCCACAAAATAATTGGTGCTTTTAGTCTAATTATTTTGTTTATTGTGATGATAAGCCTTTTTACTTTTTACACGATCGGGCAGCTCAATAATACATATGAAACTATGGCTGCAGGTAACCAGAAGGTTATTCTGACATTACTTTCGTTTACATCACAAATGGCTAATGAGTCGGCTACAGTAACAAGGTTTTGTTTTGCAGGCGAGGAAAAGGATATTGCTCTTTATAATGACTATAAAAAGCGTAGCGATGCTGATTTGAGTGAAATAGAGGAAATATTGCTTTCCGAAAAGGCCAAGAATCTAGTTGCTTATATTAGAACAGGAAAAAAGCAGTATGAGACATTTGCTGCCAAGTCAATTCAAGCTAAACAGGATAATACTATCCAGCAGCTCAACTCCTATATGCAAGTGGCCGGCACTCCCTATAAAGAAACAATTATGGCTGTGGATGAGCTGGTCCGGCTGGTTGAAGCCGATACGCAACAGGCCAAAGCCGATTTTGACAAGCAGATTGCTCAGGTCCAACTCTGGGTATTGGCTGCAAACTGTGTGGCTGCCATTCTGGCAATATTAATCGGCATAGCAGTAAACCGTAAAATATCACAACCGGTAAAAATGGTTGTTCATAATGCTGCGAAAATCGCGGAGGGAGAACTCGGTGTTGAAAATATCCCTTATGTGAGTAATGATGAAATCGGTGAACTGGCCCAGGCCTTTAATAGCATGAAGAGTAGTCTGAAAACGATTATTGAGCATATAACCCAGTCGGCAGAGCTGTTGGCTGCTTCTGCTCAGAGTTTAACAACTACGGCCTATGATTCGGCCAATGTTTCCAGTCAGGTGACCGGTCTGGTGACCCAACTGTCCCATGATACTCAGACTCAATTCAGAGAGGCTGAGTATACCGCCCAGACGATTGACAAGATGTCGGAAAAAGCTGCTCATGCGGCAGATCGTGCCGGTTATGTGAGTGATATGGCTGCGAGAACCGCGCAGATAGCTCAGTCAGGCAGACAAACAATTGATTCCCTAACAGTACAAATGACCGGTATTCAGCAAACAGTCGCTGATTCTGCTGCCGCAGTGGACAAACTGGGAGAGCGGTCTAAGGAAATTGGCCAGATTGTTGATACGATTGCCGGCATATCCTCGCAGACCAATCTGCTGGCACTTAATGCAGCTATTGAAGCTGCGCGGGCCGGCGAAGCTGGCCGGGGGTTTGCCGTTGTAGCTGACGAAGTGCGTAAGCTGGCAGAAGAATCGCAGTATGCGGCCAAGCAGATTGCCGGGCTGATTCAAAAAACGCAGGCAGATACCAGTCAGGCTGTGACCGCGATGTATAAAGGGATTGAACGGGTTCGGGACGGTGCTGTTGTCACTACAGGTGCCGGTGAAACCTTTGGGGAAATTGCCAATACTGTTAATGAGTTATTACAGCAGGTAAACAGCGTTGCTCTCATGATTCAGGAACTGGCTCAGGACAGCAAGGCCATTGTTGCATCCGCCGGCACGATCGTCGGTATCAGCAAGAAAACGATGGTTGAACTGGAGGTTGTAGCCGGCGTTTCAACAGAACAGTCGGCGTCTGCTCAAGAAATTACGGCAGCCGTCCAGGGCATGGAAAAGCTAGCCGAAGGATTGAATGGGTTAGTTGCTAAATTTCGTATATAATGCCTAGCCTGCTTCATGCCAGATGCGGAAATCAAAAAACAGTCTGCAATTTGTAGACTGTTTTTTTTGTGTGATAAAATCACTTGAGTGTGTAGTTTGAGTTAATCTTCAGCTAAAATGAGCATAGTTTTTGTTTTTTTAAAACTGCTTGCAATATTTCGGTTTAACTGTGAATCGGTAATAAGATAATTAATTTTATCGAGTGGTGCAATATTGATAGTAACATCCCTAAGAAATTTACTGCTATCTGCAGCCACAAATACTTCTTTTGAGCGTTCAATTATTATTTTTCTTGTCACTGCTTCTTGCATATTGAAATCGGAAACGCCATTCTCAACGGTAATACCGCTGGCACAAATAAAGCTCTTTTGAATATTTAATCCGGCAAAATTAAAGATGTAGTCATAGGTAACCACAGAACGCTCATTATGCCGTATCTTGCCGCCAATGATGATAATCTCAAAATCAGTATTGATTAACTCATTTACAACAGGAATTGAGTTGGTAATGATGGTGAGGTTTTTTTTATGTGTAAGCTGTTTAGCAATGTGGAAAGTAGTTGAGCCACTGTCAATAAAAATGCAATCACCATCATTAATAAATTGACTGCATTTTATTCCAATGGCTTTTTTTTGTACTATTCTATCCACCATTCTATTCTCCAACGTAGGCTCACCCAAGCTTATATCTTTAAGTTTTGCTCCGCCATATACTTTTTGAATACTGCCTTGCTTTTCCAAAAGATTTAAATCCCGGCGCACTGTTTCTATTGAGATGTCAAAGGCTGCCATTAATTCGGAAATTGTAATTACGTCTTTCGTTGCTAACAAGCCTACTATTTTCTTTTGCCGTTCACTTGGTAACATCCCAATCATCCTATCAATTATTTTTTATTCACTATATAAG
>NZ_DATMXX010000427.1:0-2247 GCF_035561255.1 Sporomusa sp.
ATATTTTCACAAATCACCATTCCCAGTAAAAGGATAATGTTTGACTATGCCGAATATTCTTTTGTAGATTATCGCGGAGGCACATATGACAGTTTTTACTCTGTTAGAATCAATTAGCGCTTTATCATTTATTGCTATGACGGCATATCTCACAGGCCGCAGCCGCTTTATTATGCGTTGTACCAGGTATCCATTTCACGTGCCAAGCCAAATTCCGCTTATTGTTTTATTTTCCTTTCTTGCAATAACAGGCAGCTACAGTGCTCTTCCCTGGGGTGAACCCCTTATCACCACCCGCTTAATCGGCGTGCTGTTAGCAGGTATCGCCGGCGGGCCGCTTACAGGCTTTAGCGTCGGGGTTATCTGCAGTATATATATGACGCTGACTGAAATGCTGGTAGCCGCCCCAGCCATTTATATTGTTTTTGTCGGAACACTTTCCGGGTTGCTGCGGCTTCAGTTGAGTTTCCACCAACTAACGCCACTTACCGGTGCCAGTGTGGCCCTGGTCGCCGAACTGTGCCAGGTTACTTTGTTTACCCTGGTTGCTACCGAACTGGAACTTGCCGGCTACATTATAAAATCGGCTATACCGACAATGGTCGTCAGCGTTATCGGTGTATGGATTTTTCTGTTCATTGTTAATTGGATTGAGGCTGAGCAGGATATTTACGGGGCCCGGGCTGCCCAGCTATCACTTGATATCGCCAGCCGTACCCTCCCTTATCTCCGACTAGGGTTTAATACCCATTCCGCTACAGTAGCTGCCCATATTATTTATGATCTCACCAAGGTAGATGCTGTTTCTATTACTGGCAGATATAAGCGTTTGGCGTTCATTGGCCAAGGTGCTGAACATCACACCCCGGGAGAACCGATCATATCTGCCGCAGTTAAAGAAGCCATCGCCAACAAAGTTATGAAAGTAATCAACGCGCCTAATGACCGGGGCTGCCCGATTCTTCACTGTCCCTTGCAGGCCGGCGTTGTAGTCCCTTTATTTACCGGCAACAAGGTGGTCGGAACAATTGAACTCGCCAGAGTCAACAATGAAACAGTCTCAGAACTGGACATCCGCATTGCTGACGGTATTGCTAATTTGCTATCAGTTCAGATTCAACTGGCTGAGATCGATGAGCAACGAAAAATGCGTGAAAAAGCTGAGCTTAAGGTACTCAGAGCTCAGATTAACCCCCATTTTCTTTTTAATACCATCAATATTATTATGTCCTTTTGCCGTACCGACCCGGATAAAGCCCGCAGCTTATTGGGCAGCCTAGCTACCCTTATGCAGCGTGCCTACTCGAATCAGGAGGATTTCCTTACTCTTCAGGATGAACTAACTGCCGTTACTGCCTACCTGGAAATCGCAAGATCACGGTTTGGTGACAGATTAGATATTGCTGTTCATGTCGATGATTCGGCGAATACCGCGCTTGTTCCAGCACTCTCGCTCCAGCCTTTAGTGGAGAACGCCTTAAACCATGGCCTATTTCCCAAGCTAGGGCACTGCTTATTAGCAATTGAGGCTTCAATTGAGGCTACCGCGCTAATTATTACCGTCACTGATAACGGGGTGGGTATCCCCACCGAGATACTGACCCAAATCAAAGCAGGCAACTCTGACGGCATTGGGCTACTGAATGTTCATAGGAGATTAACTAGTCTCTATGGTCCGGAGTATGGCCTGTCGATAACCTCTGAGCCGCCCTTCGGCACAGAGATTCGACTACAAATCCCATTCAAATGCCAATCGGTATCAAAGCAGAAAGTGAGTGGTGCTTCGTGAGAACCAAAGCAGTAATTATTGACGATGAACAACCTATTTGTGATGAGATTGAGTATTTGCTGAATCAGCGTGGTGATATCGAAATCTGTGCCAAGTTTACAAATTGTGTTGATGCACTCATTCATATCCTGGAGAAAAAACCAGATATCGTTTTTCTGGATGTCATTATGCCTGGTATGTCCGGGTTGGAAATGGCGCAGAAACTCAACAGCATGAATAAGCTGCCTTACATTGTTTTTATTACCGCATACCCGGAACACGCTGTCGAAGCTTTTGCCACACCCGCTGTCGGTTATGTTACCAAACCGGTTACCGAAGACAAGCTGAGCAAAGTCTTAGCCAAAATACGCAATCTCTCTGCGAAAACCACAACTGAACGAGGAACTCAGATTGCTAAAGTATGTGTATTATCCAGCGGCAAGATTGTTCCTGTAAATAAAAAAGATATTGTCCTGTCT
>NZ_DATMXX010000428.1:0-7296 GCF_035561255.1 Sporomusa sp.
AAAAACAATCGCATATGTGCATATACACGTTAATGCGCAGCTAGAACCTCAGCTTTTTATTCAGCAAGGAGGATTTCATGAAGATATGTTTTTTGGCATGCAGCATCTATCAACCGGAACTGGAAGCAGTCTTAGCACAAATTAGAAGAGACAGAGTATTTGATTGTGAGTTAGCAGTTACTTATTTACCATTAAGGCTGCATGTTAATTTGAAGAACTTAAAAGAGGCTGTCCTTACAGCCCTGGATGAGACAATTGCAGATAAAATTATCTTGCTTTATGGCTCTAAATGCCACCCGGAATTTGGCGAGTTCTTAAAAGATCATCAACCAGTCAGGTTTGCTGAGTCTAATTGTATTGAGCTGATCCTGGGGGAGCGGATGCACGAGATTGATAATAGTTCTAAAACCTTTTACCTAACTCCCGGGTGGTTAATGAAGTGGCGGGAACTTTTTGATCGTGGTTGGGGAATCGATGAGGTTGAGCTTAGGCAGAGTTTTGGCTATTACGATAAGATATTACTCTTTGATACCGGTGTGAGTGAGATTACCGATGAAATGATACTTGAATTTTTTGAGTATACCCGGGTTCCCATCGAGGTTGAACAGGGTGGACTGGATGTGTTTAAAAGTAATATTCTGGCAGCTATCCGGACAGCAACCGCTGGGTCGGCTTGAGGGTATTATGAATAACCTGGAACTATTCAACCAGATAAAATTGAATGCTAACTATTTTTCCGTGGAAGATAGTGGTCAGAGAAACACGCTTAGTAAGCAGGTACAGCCTGTCCATAAAACCAACAATACTGCTCAGATGATCACCGAATATAACCGGCAGACATTGTTTGAGATTAAAAACAGCAAGGGCATTGCGGACATAGAGGATATTGACATTGCTGTGCTCAATGAATTCGCGGCCCGAATCGACAAGTATTTAGATAAATACGCCCCGCAGCAGGCTGATTTAAAGAAATATATCCTGCTTATTTCCACATATTTAACCTTTATTGCTAAGAAACCATTACACCCTGTGGGGCTGGAGTTCGAGGGTGGGGAACAGATCATTATTCAAGACAATAAGTTCTATTGCCCTGCTAAAAACAGGAATTTGCTTGATGAATTGTCTGTTTGCAGATACTGTGTAAGCAAAGATATCAGCGCAATAGGTGAAAACCGGTATACAGGCTTGTAATGGTATGCTGCAATGACCTGAAACTGATAATGGAGGTAGTCGAGATGGAAACTAACTACCGGATTGCTTGTAATAAAGACTGGCAAGATCTGATTAAAGAGATATCAGCAATAAAAAAACAGCACTGTAGGTGCTGTCTTTTTTATTGCAGGAAAATGCGATATGTAGTCTGAATATTACATAGGGATAAGCTTTTTAGCGTTTCATAGGTGTTATTATTCCCCGGAAATATCAGTCGATAGGTTTAGAGCAAAGGGGGAGATGCTGCGTCATTTAAGAAAACGAAAAGGGGCATTTATACGATAGGGTAATGAGCGCTCACTCTTCAGGTGAAAGTTTTGTTGGGAGTTTGGTTTCAGTTCCTCCCATACGGGCTACCAGGTAAATCAGAGCTAAAAGTGTGACTATACTGCCGGTAATTGTTGCCGGGGTTAAGTATTGACCAGGCAAATACTCGTAGAGGCCAAAGAGCCCAAACAGGATAAAGATAATGGCTGCAAACCATTTTACTGCCCGCTCAGGGATTCTTTTCCCCAGAACGATACCAATGATGATCCCAATGCCGTCAGCTACCATCATACCGGTAGTTGTTCCTAACCATACCGGGATAATTTCATTAAATTGAGCAGCTAATGCGACAGTGGCCAGCTGTGTTTTGTCGCCCATTTCGGCAATGAAAAATGCAATAGCCACTGTCCAAAAGGGACTGCGTGTACAGGCTTTGTCTTCGCCATTGAGTTCATCCCCACGGATTGTCCAAAGACCGAAGATAATAAAGGATGCGGCTGCCGCAACCTGGATGTAATTCATTGGAATGAAATGGGTCAGGTAACTACCAACAACCACTGCAAACAGGTGGTTAAGAATAGTTGCGGCAAATACGCCCCACATGACTGTTCGCCAACAGTAGCGCGTGGCAAAGGCCATCGCCAGAAGCTGTGTTTTGTCACCCATCTCAGCAAGAACCACAAAGACGAGAGACGTTAAAAATGCTGTCATAATAAATCCTCCATAAAATGTAGTTATATATAAAAAACGAGACCTCTAGTATGACATGTTAGTCATACTAAAGGTCTCGCTAATTGACAATCGTCAACAACAGAGCCAGGTGATTTCTCACCAGTATGTTGACTCTGTTCTAGAGCTACTCCCCTTTAGGAGTGTTATATTTTTCTTATCATTTTACATTAGACAAGCAGTATTGTCAATGAGAATGCTTTTACTTATTTAGGAACATATCCGTAACTTGAAATTTAATATGGCATACTGTAGATAGATTCAATAGAAGGAGCTGAGGGAGCTTGTCTAAAACCTATAGTTACAGAAGAGGAGACTTCATAATTACTACCGACAGAAATAAGGTTGATTTAGAAAAGGTCACAGAATTTCTGGGCAAATCTTATTGGGCAAATACCCGAAAAAAGGATGTTATTGTTAAATCTATCGATAATTCATTATGTTTTTCCTTATATCACGCGGCAGAGCAAATTGGGTTTGCCAGGGTTATCACAGATTATGCAACATTTGCTTATTTATGTGATGTATTTATCCACGAAGCGTATAGAGGGCAAGAACTTGGGAAATGGTTGGTCGAGTGTATTGTAACTAATCCGTCGTTGGCTGGGTTAAGAAGATGGTCTCTTGCCACAAATGATGCCCATGGGTTGTATAAAAAGTTTGGTTTTAAAGAATTGAGTACTCCTGAAAAGTTTATGGAAGTGTTTAACCCATAAGCGATACTGCAAAAGCGGCATGAACCATTATGGAATATGGTTCATGCCGCTTTTTTTAGAATGGCTATGCTATGGTGATATCGTTATCAGGTGCTAGTGGCGTCTTTCGTATGAATAAATTAGTTAAGGGTACCAGGAAAAGATAAAATGCATAGATGATGAAGCCTGTATCGGCTGATAGTGCTGCCGCTGGAACGGCTCCGGCTATATTCCAGGGGATCATCGCAGAGATTAAGATGACTGTATTCTCCATATCAACCGCCAATCGGTAGTTGCTGAGACGATTTTTTTCATAGATCTTGGAGGCAAATTGGTGAGTCAGCATTACTGCCAGGGTTTGATTGCAACTAAAAGCAGCTGTGGCGATGCTTGAGAGTATTAGTGCAGGATAAACACTGATTTTTTCACTAATTTTTTCAAAAAAATGCTCAATTTCACTTAATAAGCCAGTGCCCTCAAAAATGCCGGAATATGCAGAAGAAATTAGCACAATAAGTGAGACTGTCAGCATGGAATATAATCCGCCACCTTGGATTATATCTGCAAAGAAGCTGTTTTTATCCATGCTATACCCTGTGGCTATATACTGGAGCAACTGAAGAAACGGTACATGTTGGATAAACAGTGCAATCAATATCCCGGATAAAATGCTGATGCTCATTGATAGCTTGACATCAATTCTGAAGGCGGCAAGAACAAGAATGATGACAGCAGGGAATAAGACAATAATGCTTATATTAAAAGAATTAGATATCGCCTGTGTAATCTGATTATCATAAAACGCCAGCGGGTTCCCAAGGGATAAATAGATATAACCTATTAGCGATAGGACAAAGGGCATGACCGAGGTTTTCACCATGTTTTTTATGTTTATATACAGCTTGGTATTTGTCAAGACTGCTATCAGGTTGGCACTTGAAGACATGGGGGAGCACCTATCACCAAAATAAGCCCCGGCGATGATCGCACCTGCTGCCGTATTTATATCTACATTACCGCTTTTCGCCAGAACTATCAGCACTACTCCGATTGTTCCTACGGTACCGAAGGAGGTTCCAAGCAAAAATGATACCAGGCAGCATAGGAGAAAGGCCGATAATATAAAGTATTTTGCACTCATAAAGGCGATTCCATAGTACACAATAAAAGAAATCGTTCCGCAGGCCCTCCAGACGGCAGTTATTACACCAATTAACACAAAAATTTTAATAACAATAAGCGACTTCTTTGAGCCGTTAAGCATCATTTTGAGCAAAGTATTCAGCGTGTAACCACGCCGGAGCGATATCAGCATAAAGCAGATAAGCCCTAACAGCAGCGGGTAAAGTATAGATACCCCGTTATAAATGCTACAAAGCAGGCAAATGAAGAAAAGAATGAATACCAGTATGGTGTCCAAGAAATCATCTCTTTCGTAGTTAGTAGGGATGTATGAACTACTTCAGCAGTTTAGAAGGTGGGACTTGCTTGTATTTTTTAAACAGGCGGCTGAAGTAGTTGCTATCATTAAACCCGACTGCCATGGCAATCTCAGTGATGTTAAGATTACTTTCAAGTAACAGGGCTACGGCTTTGTTTAAGCGAAGATGATTAATATATTCGGTCGGCGATTTACCGGTAAGATGTTTAAATAGCCGGCAAAAATAATGGGGGCTCATATTGGCCATCGAGGAAAGTTGCTCGAGGCTGAGTTTCTCAGTGTAATAACAATCCATATATTCTAACACTGGGCTAAGGCGACTTAAATTTGAGCGTTGACGGTCTTTTTCGCTCTCGCTGATCGTTTGCTCTCCATAAAAACGCAACAGCAATACCAGGATGCGGTAAATATACGCTTTAACAGCCAATTCATAGCCAAGCTCCTGACGATAGTATTCATTGATGAGATGGCGTACCTCTTCCAGCAGCTCGTTATTCTGGTCAATCTGATTGCGGAAGAGAATTCTGTTTTGCACCAGCGGCGTCATGTATTTAGTCTGGCATAGATCGATCTTATTGCTATGAATGAAGGAAAGATCAAATTCTACTACATAATACACAAGTTGAGGGGAGACATTTTCGCCATAATGCAAATCATTACTATTGATGATGATTAACTCCCCCGGCCCAACCCGAATAGGGCGGGAATTGCAATAAATTATGGCTTCGCCTTTTTCAAAATATAATAGCTCAAAATTCTCATGCCAGTGGCACTCAATAACAGTGCCTAACCGCTGATGCTCGCTGCGGTGGATGTCTACAGGGAAATCGCGATTTATACTATGCTCACACCACCAGCTATTTTTGGTGACATTCATCAAGATCACCTCTGTCAATTTTGTGCTATATTATAACAACATTGTTCATGAAACATAAGGCAACTATTAGTACAATAGTATCACACCCAATATTTTTATAGCAACTTCATGCTAAATCTTTTCACTACTTTGATGCGAGACTGCAGATTTTGGGTAGGCTGGATTGCACCTTTGGCTGTGACGGAAGCTCATAGGGGGAGAAGGATGGCTAAAATTGCTGAGATTATTGTTCGCTATATTATGAATTCCCGGGGTAATCCTATCATTGAGATAGACGTGGTTTTAGCAGATGGAACACTTGGGCGTGCCGCCGTACCCGATTATCCTTTTTGCAGCTTGTATGAAACGATAGAAATCGCTGGTGGTAATAAAAAAAGGTACCTTAGTGAAACGTTAAAGGCAAGGTTAGAATGTATAAGTAGCGTAATTGCTACCAGGATTGTGGGTATGGATGCCCTGGAGCAGGCCGCAATTGACTCTATTCTGATGGAGTTAGCTGGTGTGTACCACAAAGATATTATGGGGGCTACTACCAGTCTTGGGGTCTCTTTGGCTGTGGCTAAGGCGGCTGCTGCATCGCTCAATAGGCCGCTCTACCGGTATCTTGGCGGCTTGAATACCATGCAAATGCCTGCACCGATGATGACTATGTTAAATGGGGGCAACCATAATTTCAACAATCTTGATTTCCGGGAGTTTATGCTTGTACCAGTGGGAGCAGTCTCTTTTGCCGATGCCCTTTTAATGTGTAACGATGTGTATGATACCCTAAAAAGCATCCTTGAGAGTTGTGGCCGGAGTATCTGCCTTGGCGAAACGGGAGGAATTGCGCCTAACTTAGTATCCAACGAAGAAGGGGTGGCAGTGCTTCTCCAGGCTATTAAGCAGGCGGGATATAAGCCGGGGAGACAAATTGCACTTGCTCTTGATGTAGCAGCTACAGGTTTTTTTGCAGACGGGGTATATAATTTACCCGGAGAAGGATTTATTAAAACACCGGCAGAAATGGTGGAATATTATACTAGGCTGGTAGAAGAATATCCGATAGTCTCCATCAAAGATGGACTGGCGAGGGAGGATCGTGAGGGCTGGGAACTGTTTAACCGGTGTTTGAGGGAAAAAATTCAATTGCTGGGGGATGACCTCAACAAAACCGGTGATGCCATCCTGATCAAATTCAACGAAATGACGACATTAACTGAAATCCTTGATAAAGCCAGAATTGCAAAGAATGCGGGGTATACCTGCATTTTTTCCCAAAATGCAAATACGGCCAATGATCCTGCAATTGCGGATATCGCTGTAAGTATCAATGCTGATCAAATAAAAGGGGGAGCACCGGTTGGTACCGGGCAGGTTGGTGTATATAATCAGCTTCTCCGTATAGAAGAAGAATTGGGGAAGGTTGGGAACAATATCCTGAGGAGTCACGGCCACTAGTGCAGCCCCGATTCCCGGGCTAAACCTTTGCTGGCGACAATCCTGGCAAGTTGTTGCCCAGCCTTTAACCTAGAGTCAAAAGGTCTGGGGTTATTCACGCCTCCGGCAACATAAACTATGATTTGATTGCTTTACTGTAAGGAAAATTCATAGGGGGAATGACCTTGAATAATGAAAAGCCAATTTCTTTTGATTCGTATGAAAAAATGGCGGAATATTATTTTGAATTTGTAGATACTAAGCCGTTCAATGCGGATTATGAAAGGCCGGCAACTATATCGTTACTGCCGTGCGTTAAAGGGAAAAGGGTTTTAGATGCCGGCTGTGCTGCCGGGTGGTATAGTAAGTGGCTGCTTGAGCAGGGGGCAGATGTTACCGCATTGGATGTTAGTCCTAACATGATCGAAATGACTATGAAGCGAGTTGCAAATAAGGCAGAAGTTATAAGAGCTGATTTAAATGAGCCCCTAAATTTCATTACCGATAGGTCATTCGATATTGTACTATCATCGTTAACACTCCATTATTTAAAGGACTGGAATCTTGTAATGGCGGAGTTTGCCAGAATACTTAAGTATTCTGGTTACTTAGTTTTTTCTGTTCATCACCCATTTATGGATTTTACATATTTTAAT
>NZ_DATMXX010000429.1:0-11452 GCF_035561255.1 Sporomusa sp.
ATATTGAAATAGTACAGAACCATCACATAAAACAATCCCGCAAGGTTGTTGATATCCAGACTAAAATCAACAAAGTTCCTTTGCTGCTGTGGAAATTTATGCTGGCAGACTCCGAAGAAAAAAAATCGTATCTTACCAAACAATTAATTGATCAAATCGGCGAGATCGAAAATGAGCAATTAGTTACTTTTAACAGAGATTCGGATGAAACAGTCTTATATAGTTATGTCCAGAAAAACTGGATTGACTACAAACATTTCGTTTTAAAAACAATCGTCGCTGATAACACCAATGACCCGGTGACCGCCCAGGATGCTTTGACAACAAGCCTCATTTATCTTGAGCGGGTAAATGATAGTATGAAAATGATTGTTGACTTCCATCAAAATGATGTCTCGCAGAAAACAGCGAATGTGGCTGCTATTGCCCAGAGTTCAAAACAGAATGTATTCGTGTTTTCCTTCATTGCAATTGCAATCTTCCTGTTTGTTGTCTGCATTACCTTCCGGAAAATTATCTTAACAGAAAAACAGCTGCGCAAACAAGTCCTAGAACTCGCTGAGAAAAATGCCCTGCTGGCAGAAAAAAACCTCCGAATCAGGCAGTTGGCTTACGAGGATAATCTTACAGGCTTAGCCAATAGATATGCCTTTCAGTCCGCATTAGCAAAGGAATTAAGCGCTGTCTGGATAAACAACAGCACCGGCTCAGTCGTTTTCTTTGATATTGATGGCTTTAAACAGGTAAATGATCGCTATGGACATGACGTAGGCGATGAGCTTCTCACTATTATCGGGACCCGTATCAAATCCTTATTAGAACCTGAGATTTCTTTTGGCGCACGTTTTGGCGGCGATGAATTTGCTCTGTTCTTTCGCAACATTACCGTAACAGGAATTATTCCTGTTCTTGATAAACTTTTGAACACAGTTTTTGTACCGGCTGAAGTTCAGGGCATATCGTTCCATCCCACGGCCAGTATCGGAGTGGCTTTTTACCCACACCAGGACAGTAACGCCGCCGGCTTACTAAAAAAGGCTGATATCGCTATGTATCAGGCCAAGGCTAAGAAAAATGCCTATGTCCTGTATAATGACAGTATGAAATAAAAGTGCTTTTCAGCACTATGCCACTTCTTGACAAGGCAGCTAACGGCAACGTATACTGACATCACATAAGCGAAGGTGTCAATGTTGACCTCCTAACACATAGTGTGTTTAGGAGTTTTTTGTTATCGGCGCAAACCATGTTTTCTTTATCAATTCGAAAGGATGATACTAAGTGAATAACGCCACCGGCCAAATAGATTTAGGCAAACTACTAGCAAATAAATCTATTACTACATGGTTTCAACCAATTGTCTCAGTCAAACAGCACTCAATTGTAGGATATGAAGCCCTCTCCCGTGGCATACAACCGTGTACCAAGGAGCTCATCGCTCCCAACACCTTGTTTTCTTTAGCCGCAGCGACTAATCAGTTGGTGGAATTAGATAGAATATGCCGGGAGAAAGCGTTAGAGAACTATAAGCCACTGTCAACCCTTAATGAGCGCAAGCTCCTGTTTATCAATTTTGATACCGCTATTATTGATGAGGGGGTCGTAGGCTCAGGCAATCTGAACAATTGCGTGCAGCGGCTCGAATATAAGCCCTCTTCAATCGTCATTGAAATTATTGAATCCAAGGTTTGTGATATCGGAGCGCTAAAAAGCTTTGTTGCCAGGCACAAAGAATTAGGGTTCCTGATTGCACTGGATGATCTTGGCAACGGGCATTCAAATTTAGACCGGATTTTTCATGTACGACCTGATATCATTAAAATTGATCGCTGGCTGATCAGTGGCTTAGATACCGATTATTATAAGCAGGAACTGTTTAAAGCACTTGTCTACATGGCTAAAAAAACCGGTTCACTGGTTATCGCCGAGGGAGTCGAAACCGAAGCGGAGGCACTGGCCAGCCTGGAATTCGGGGCTGACTTGCTGCAGGGATATTATTTCTCCAGACCACAGCCACTAGAGGTGATATGCCCCCTGTGTTTTAACAACAAGCTGGATCACATATCATCCAGTTTCAGAAATTCTAAACTTAGAAAAATCACCAATGACTGCTGCAAAAAAAATGATTATCATATACTTCTGCGTGATGTGCTGGAACAATTGAGTACAACGTCCCCCGATTATTTCGAAGTCACACTGCAGCAGGCGATACTTAATAACCCCCTTATTCAATACTTATATATACTGAATATAGACGGAACTCAGATTACCGACAGTATCGGAGTGCCCGGTTCGGCCGGTGGGCAAATCTCTGCCATCTTTCAAGCTGACAGAAAGGGAACCGACCAGTCTCTAAAAGAGTATTGCATGTTTATTCAGGCTGGTCTGGAGACATATATGACGGAACCATATATTTCGCTAGCCAACGGTAATCCCTGTATTACCTATTCTATTACCTTTCGGGACAACACCAACAAGCAGCATATCCTTTGTGCGGACTTTATCCCATAATGAAAAACCCCCACTAGCTTCTTCCATGTAGAGCTACCGGGGGTCTTTCATTTGTTCCAGGGCTCTTTCTTCTTCAGGAATGCGAACAAAGAGCAGCAGAACTGCATTACAGATTGTGGCAATAATCGCCGTTTGGATTGCACCGAAAAGCAACGGTACCGCCGCCAGTTCTGTGGCAACTGCTACATAGTTAGGATGCCTGATTAAACGATATGGACCCCGCTTAACACATTGCTCTCCGGGAATAACCAAAATGCGGGTATTCCAGCAGCGCCCCAGACTGACAATACACCAATACCTAAGCAATTGCGCACCAATAAACAGTCCTAACCAGACCGGCCAAACAGCAGATAACCCGCCTGCCACTTGGCCTTCGATAATCCAACCGGCCAGCCAGCCGGCGTGAAGGATAAAAAATAGCCAGTAATGCTTTGCCCCATATTCCTGTGCGCCACAGGCCAGCGCCCAGCGGCGATTGTTTTGCGCCAGCACCAGTTCACCAAGCCGCTGTACAACAATGAGCACAGCCATACCTATGATTGGCCACCACACTACCATCTAAACAGTACCTGTTCAGCACTAAAGCCCGGCCCTAAGGCCAACATCAGTCCGTAACGGTCAATAGGCTTAACGGTTGCCATAAACAGTTCCAGGACAAACAATACTGAGACGCTCGACATATTACCATACCCAGCCAGCACAGCATATGCATCCTTTAGCTTATCCGGGGACAAGTTGAGGCTTTCAGCATAAGCTCCAAGTACTTTTGCGCCACCAGGATGTACTACATAATGCGCTACAGCATCACAGTCAATCTCATGCTTGTTACATATGCCTCCTGTTAACTCTGGTAAATACCGGCGAATAATACTGGGTATATCCCGCGAGAACCGCACTTGCAGTCCTCCTTCTACAACATCCCAGCCCATAATGTCTTCAGTATCAGGGAATAAGGTACTATAGCTGTCAATAATCGCAGGACCGTAGCCTCCAGGCGCAATAATTGCGGCGGCAGCCCCATCGGCAAAAAGACTTGTACCCACAAGATTAGCTTTCGAGTAATCGCCGCGTTGGAAGGTTAAACTGCATAGCTCAACCGCTACCAATAAGACTGCCTTCCCCTGTAATGAGTAACTAATTTGAGCTGCCCTGGCAATGCCAGTCACGCCACCGGCACAGCCCAGCCCCCAGACCGGCAGACGGGAGGTGTCATGCGGCAAACCTAATCTTTGAATAAGCCTGGCATCAAGGGTTGGCGTTGCAATCCCGGTTGATGAAACAAAAATGACCATACCGATATCAGACAACCCTATCCCTGCCCGCTCAATAGCCTGGCTTGCAGCCTGTACTGCAAGCTCCAGGGCAACCTGCTCATATACTCTATTTGCTTCAGCAAAGGTATGCGGCTTGGCATACCATTCCAGTGGTTGGGAAAGATGTCTTTCGATGATTAAACTGTTCTCAAACACCGGTAACAGCCGGTCAAGATTGTGGAGATTATCGCGAAACAATGATGCTACGAAGCCTTTAATATCCTCTTGCCTCAGGCAATAAGCCGGCACAGCTGTTCCCACTGATATAACCTGCGGAACTCTCACACGCATCCCTCCTGCTAACTTTAAAGCGACTACTATAAAGCTATTGCAGCAGAGCTAAAAAATGCCTGTCAGGAAAAAATCTTCATGAGAAACTTAAAAACACACCTAATGTAACGGCAATCCCTGGGGTTGATAATACTCGTCCGGAATCGCAACTGCCCCTAGCGGCGGCCGGTGGCTGGCAGCATAACGAATGCCGGCAAACTCAGCCAGGTCTCTCTCCACTGTTACCAGATCTGTTCGTTCCAGGTCTCTTAACGCTTGTTTACCGACAGCCTGGGCGGCCAGTTGCATCTCAATAGTACAGGAGTTCAGAAAATTGCCCAGGTGCCTGGCAGCCTTATCAACATCAAGCTTATCGGTAATTTTGCCGCTATACAGTGCCATCTGGGAGGGCGGTGCCTGCGGCAGTGTTTTAACCACCTGGGACTGCATTGCAGCCATCAAAGCGATTGTACCAATATACACAGCATCAGCCCCTAACGCCAGAGCCTTCAGGAAATGCCCCGGGGTTGTCATTCCGCCTGCGATAATAACACTGAAGCGGTCCCGCAGATGATTGTCCTCCAGCCAATCCACAGTCCTCACAAGGGTATGAAAGGTTGGTAAACCAACATTGTCCTGCAGTGTCGGGTTTGACGATGCTGTGCCACCTTCTGAGCCGTCAACAACGATATAGTCAGCCTGTGTTTGCGCAATAACCGCAAGTTCATATTCTAGATAATCAGTTCCGGCTATTTTTACCCCTACCGGTACATCATACTGCTCTTTCATCGAGTTAACCATATTTATGTAATCCTGAGGGGTCTGTTTGCCAGGCATCCGGGCGTAGATCGTGTTGCTCTCCCCTTCCCGCAGATGCCAGGCTTTTCGTAAATGTCGTCCGATTTCGTCAGCAGCCATCGGCTCGTCGACAGCACCGCCCCAAGCCCCCTGGCCTAACTGGATCTCAATCGCATCCAGCCTGCTTAGCTGTTCCTGACCACTTAGCTGCCCGCCCCGGTGATACTGACCTACCAGATATTTTGCGGCATCACGTTCTTCATTAGTAACAGCAGACTCACCGGTATTGGTTGAGGTTCCTGCCAAAGCCGCCCCTTTGGCCATGGCCAGTTTCATAAGCAGACTCAGGGAGCCGCCATAAGACATACCTGTAATCATGATGGGAATATCTAACCGTAACGGGCGCTTAGCGTTAGGACCAATCACCGTTCTGGTATCAACCTGGGTATAGTCCGGATAAGGTAATTGAAACAATTGCTTAGGGTTAAGCAGTATTTTATCCCATGGCGATAATACAACCGGGCTGCCTAACGGCCTGGTCAATTCTGTGCCGGCTTCAGCCCGCATCGCCGCCTCCATAATGGCGCGTGGCGATAGTTTTTCGGCTACTGTCACCATCAGGAACGGGTTATCAGGATAGTCTTCGGTAAGCATTTTTGCCATAGCCTCATCAGCCATGGGGTCCATCAACTTCATCATCATCCAGCTTAATAACATAGCTACCACCTCCGTATTTGCTAATAGTCTGCCCCGTTTGCAGTTATACTTGTAAAGAATTCACAAAAAACAATGTTTAGATGACACTTAATACCAGCTAAATGCCGGATAAATACTGCCAAATTCCTTATAATAATAACAAAAATCATGATTAGGAGGTTCTCATGAGAATTATATTTCGCACTAAAATTATACCTGCTGTTATATGCTTACTGTTAACAGGCTTGCTTTTCAGTGGCTGTTCGAACAACATGTCCCCCGTTGATCCCCAGGGAACTACCCCACCTTCCCCACCTAAACAGACAACAGGTACTCAGGAGCACAAAGTCACCTATAACTACGGCGATACCGGCCCAATCCAACTCTCAGCCAACAATCTGGTGTTAAGCGTAGGTCAAAAGCTAATCCTTGCACCAGCCCCAGGCCTTACCAAAAACACCCGTTTTACATCAAGTGGTGAAAACTTTTTTGGTGATATTATGCAGCAGGAGGGTGACACAGGTACTGGGCAAGTGGTATTTGTGGCAAAAAAAGCAGGAAAAGGTAAGCTCCAAATTATCCCTAATACCAACGAGACCAGCAGAGCCACTGAACTGTGGGTTACAGTACAATAAGTGTAATCATAGCAAACAAAAAGCGCCCACTATCTGCCAATAGCAGCTTAGTGGGCGCTGATCATTTTATTATAGACTTGTTTAGCAACAAGGGTTTAGTTCTTATACCGCTTCTTAATAGCTGTCACAATTGGCACACTGATCGCAGTGGCAATGATCGCCTCCGGAACCCCGTTAACTAAGGCGATACCGTAAATCACCTTAGCAGTTGCCGCCAGATCAATGCCTCGCACCTCGGCAAACTGAGCAGCATACAAGACGTAGATCATCGTCAGCACACCAAAGGTATTGGTAAGAGAACCGACCAGGGCTCCTACCCCAATCCGCACTCCTTCATTCTTGGCCCAGGTCCATTTATACGCATAATAGGCAGTAATACCGATAAGTACCCGGGGCAGTACGGAAACCAATGGATTTATAAAAGCAAAAGATAGAATATTGGGTGCAGTCAGGCTTTGGACAATGCTAAACAGACCAAAGAGTAAACCAATCATCGCACCAACAGCCGGCCCCTCCAATATCGCACCGATAATAACAGGGATCTGCATAATTGTCGCCTTAGCCGTAGGCAATGGAATAAATCCATACCCGGAAAGGCCCAAAATAATTGATATCGCTGACAACATTCCAACAATGGCAATCTGCCGCACACCAAATCTTCCTGTAGTACGTAACGCTTCTGTTTTTCCCATTCCCATTTCTCTTTACCTCCGTTCTTATTCCTTTAGGATATAAGTCGTTTTTTATTAAAGCGCCGCCCTTTCCCTCAGTCTGGTTTCCATTGAATACCAGCTATCTTAATGGGTTTAGTGGTGCTCCGCATACATATTACCACATTTCAAATAAAATTTGTATAGGTTATTTTAACTTTTTTATACTCTGAAAATTCAATAAAAATACACCTTGAAAATATACGGGGATACTACCGCCTGGGTATCAATAGACAGATCAGATTAACAAACTGATTAAATACCGGCAATACCATAATTGAAGACAGAATATTGAACAGGGTATGAATTACAGCTACCTGCCCACTGAAATCATCGGTAAAAAGCCCGGCTGCTGCAATAAGCCAATGCGTCACCGGGAAAAAAACAATAACCCCTAAAACATTTAACAGAATATGCGACATGGCAACCCGCCTGGCGGCAACAGGTGCGGCGGCACTAAAAACAATAGAGGATACACACGATCCAATGTTATTGCCATAGATTACATATGCGGCTGTATTAATATCAACAAGCCCCATATCAGCAAGCAGCATTAAGAGCACCGTAGCGGCACTGCTGGATTGAAACATCAATGTCGCCAGAATACCGCCCCAAATGCCGTATAGCGGCTGGCAATTAGCCAAAACCAGGTATTCAGCCATCTCAGTCAATTGCGCCAGACTTGAAATACCCTTTACCAGCAAATCTAATCCGGCAAACATACTTAGCAGGCCGGAAAGAGCCAGACCTAAGTAACGCTGTCTGCCTGAGATACTAAGCAGGAGTGAGAGCAGCAGCAAGGGCAGTATAACCTCTAATGGGATCGACAAACTTACCAGTTGAACGGTCGAGCATGTACCAATATTGGCTCCCAGGATTATACCCAGGGCTTGACGAAAAGACATATAATCAGCGCTCACCAGTCCGATTGTAATAAGACAGACAGTTGTGCTGCTTTGAAATAAAGCTGCAGTAATTGTTCCCAGCACCAGACCCCGGCCTGGCGTCTTGGTCAACTTGCCCAGTACCCCTTGCAACCGGTGCCATAGTGCCTTTTTCAGACCGTAGCGCATGAGAAAAATACCGCCCAGCAGCAGGGCAAGCCCGAGCAGGATATTCAGCATAGTTATACCCTCCGGTTCAGATTTCGGTATTACTACAATATGTTCGAGGGTATTGGCATATGTTTGTAAGCAGTCCATCTATTTAATTCACTTTACAAAGCATCCTGGGCGCGCTAAAATATACACGCCATCTCCGGTCCGGCGACCCCTGACTGAGGAAAATACAGCTAAGGAGCTTGTCCATGATGCTGCAATCCTGTACGCTCTGCCCGCGCTCCTGCCGGGTTAACCGCCTTGCCGGTGAAAAAGGTTTTTGTCAGGCAGGCCTATTGCCGTCAGCTTCCCTTGCGGCCCTGCATCACTGGGAAGAGCCCTGCCTGTCTGCCACTAACGGCGCCGGCACAATATTCTTTGCGTTTTGTAATCTGCGCTGCGTTTTTTGTCAAAATCATAGCATCAGCCAAACCGGCTGTTCCAGGGAAATTACAATCGAAAGATTAGCTGCCATCTTCCTCGAACAACAGGCTCGCGGCGCCCATAACATCGATCTTGTTACTCCTACCCATTACGTTCCCCAGATTATCAAAGCCCTTACCCTCGCCCGCCAGGCCGGCCTTGCATTACCTGTCGTTTACAACTCCAATGCCTATGAAATGCCTGATACCATTGCCTCATTAGAGCGGCATGTCGATATTTTCCTGCCTGATCTCAAATATTACGACAACAGCTATGCGGTGCGGTATTCCGCAGCCCCTGATTATTTTGTCTATGCCAGCCAGGCTATCACCAAAATGGTTGACCTGGCCGGCCCCCCTGTGTTTGATGCTGCCGGTGTAATGCAAAGGGGCGTAATCGTTCGCCACCTGGCCGTGCCGGGGTTACTGTCAGACAGTCGCAATGTCCTTAACTGGCTTTGGCATACTTTTGGCAACACCATCTTTATCAGCCTCATGAACCAATATACCCCACTCTATCAGGCCGCCAGCCATTCTGAGATTAATCGCCGCCTTACCACCTGGGAATACAATAAGCTCATCGACTATGCCAGCAGCCTGGGGATTGAAAACTGTTTTATTCAAACAGGAAAAACTTCTTCGTCCGATTATGTACCAGTTTTTGATGGCAGCGGCATTTAGTTAAAATAATAGCCTTTGGGCATAAAATGAAGCACTTGCACTTGGCAAATGCTTCATTTTATGTTTTCAGCATTGGGACTGGTGTTCTTTATGATAAGCTGCAGCCACAAATAACCCTGCTAAGAAAATAATCCCGCCCAGTACCAGCAGTACTCCCCCCGTAACAAGAAACACCGGTTTAATCCCAATCCAGGAACTAATCGCCCCGCCAATTAAAGGCCCAACCATACTGCCCAGCTGGTTGGCAGTTGTTGTAAGGCCGAAGATACGCCCTTGCGAGTTTGCGTCACTGCATGATACGGCAATCGTATTAATAGCAGGATATACACCGACGATAAATAATCCATAGAGAAATTGCAGTACGCCAAATTTGTAAATATCATCTGCGAAAAATTGACCAAGATTAAAGATACCGGCGCCGAAGAACGCAAGCATCAGTATTCTTAAGAAACCGGTGCGCTGACCCATGCGCCCCCATAACGGAGCCGAGACTGCACCGGCCACCCCGGCCAGACTATACACAATACCTGCAGTTAATATAACCCCTTCTGTGTTTCCTTGTAATTGCACAACGTACAGTGTAATAAGCGGCTGCAGGATCATACTCACCGCCTGAACCGAAAAAAGCAGCAACAGTACAGCTACTAACTTGCGGTTACCGAAAGCCGCCTTCAGGTCATCCCATATACTTCCCGGTGACTGAGCCTGGCAGTTTTCAGGCTCAGTCACTAAGCGCCCCACCATTAACGTACCAAGAAAAATAATAAACGCTGCAACCACAAAGGATAAACGCATTCCAAACAGGTGAGACAGAGTCCCGCCTAATACCGGGCCTAAAATCCCGCCAATCAACAGGGTTGTTTGCATAATCCCTAAGCTAAAGCCCATTTTATCCGGCGGTGTTGACGCCGCCACAATCGCCATAGAAGCCGGAACAAACCCATTGGCAACACCCTGAAGTATCCTGACAACAAGCAGGTCTACCGGATTTCTGACAAATGCCCCCAGGAGATACACAGCAGCCAGGCTAAAGCCCGCCCGCATAATCATCCGCCGTCTGCCGCTTTTGTCAGCGCAGCGGCCCCAATAAGGGGCCATTACGGCAGCAACTAAAAAGGTAATTGAGAATAGCAGCCCTGACCACATATTTACGCGTTCCGGAGTTACCCCGATATCAAGCAGGTACAACGGTAGAAATGGTATGACCATAGTATAACTTGAGCCTGACAGCATCACTGCAAAGGCTAATGTCCAAAGATTCCTGCGCCAATTCAATATAAAGACTCCTCAAAATCGATTATCAACTGCCACTCACCAAGGCAGATCATTAAAGTCACGTTTTGCGATTGACTACTAACACCGGCTTCAGCCTCATACGTATCTTACCACAGCCAATAGCGCCGGCTCAACAGCGTTGTCCCAGTCAAAACAAAAAAGCACGGAATAGCCAAAATCCACCATGGCTGTAGTAACAGGAATCAGCTGAAATGTAACGAATAGCTATTAATAGTTCCACAGAGCTCTCAACAGTAGCAAGGAGTTGATGTTATGCTCCGGGTCATTATTAAGGCCATGATTTTGGCTGCAACCTGTAGTAAGAACCTAATACGCATTCCAAGGAATAACTTATTTTTCGCGTTCCTGGTTATATTTCGACCAAGGTATTTTTGCAAGTCTGCCATTCTGCTGTTGCTAACTTTGCATTCACCATTTCGCAGGTTACTCCTCAAGGCGGCTTATGCTCAGGATAACAAGAGCCAATCCATCCCCCACAGTGGCAGGGATATAACCGCGAACTTGTATTGAATCCAAAATAAAGCGATATAATCAGCTAAAAACAGCCCTACCAAATGGTGGGCTGTTTTCTCGCCGTTTGTTGCCTTCCCAGGCCAGTGCATGTATTAGTCCGTAGAGCAAGCGATTACACACAAAGGTGCCTGCCGCATTGGAAACACGAGCAGGAATACCACCTGCAGGCATGTGTCCGACCTTCTAAACGTATTATTTTGTTCTCCCGACAGTGCAAAAGCGCCCACAGCCGAAGTTTTTGATATAGACAGTACTGCCATCCTCATCCTGCACCGCCAGACAGTCTCCTACCAGTTCCGGCACTGTAGCCTTTAGCAGTGATGCCATACGGGTAATAAGCCCTTGTCCCGGGCGCCAGCGGTTGGCTTCATAATGTTCGATAGCGGCAACTGATACACCAATAGACTCTGCCAGTTGTTCCCGGGACATACCGCATCGCTCGCGCAACATCCGAATTCTCTCGCCGATCATTATTTCCCCTCTTTATCTAGTTATCATACTATGATTAAC
>NZ_DATMXX010000430.1:0-7836 GCF_035561255.1 Sporomusa sp.
ACAATACACTGAAAGATTTCCTTTCAGGTGATAAGAATTTTTACAGATACTTTCCTAAGTGTCTTGCAATATTTGCAAGGAGGCTGTTTTGATGGTAAAGAAAACTTATGAGGAATTAGAAAATGAAAACTGTTTATTGCATTCCATTATTGATGTAGTTTCAGATGGGGTCTATGCCGTGAGCGTGGATGGAACTATTCTTATCTGCAATAAAGCTCATAAAAAAATTGATGGGACAACGCATAATCACGTGGTGGGAAAAAAAGACGTTGACATATATTTCTTGGAGCTTGAAAACTTCCAACGCTATGCTGTAACAAAAAATCCCGAACCCTTGTTAGATCAGTACATGACCTATACAACAATCACCGGTCGAAAAGTCGATATTGTATATAATTCATACCCATTTTTTCAGAATGAAAAATTATCTGCCGTTATCTCAATCGGCAGAGATAAGCCATCAATAAACGAATTAATTACAACAGCGTTAAATTCTTTTAACAGTAAAAAAACTAACAAAATCACGAACGGCACCCTCTACACATTTGAAGATATCATCGGCAACAGTGCCGCAATCCAAAGAACCCTAAAGCAAGCTCGCAAGGTAGCGCAAAACCAGTCTACCGTTATGATCGTGGGCGAAACGGGCACAGGTAAAGAGTTGTTTGCACAAGGCATACACACCGTGAGTACATACAGTTCTCGCCCATTTATTGCTGTAAATTGTGCGGCGATACCGGAAACACTAATGGAGAGCCTGATGCTGGGGACTGTAAAGGGCGCATTTTCCGGAGCATTAGACACACCCGGTTTTTTTGAGCAGGCCGAGAATGGAACTTTATTTTTGGATGAGATAAACTCGTTGTCTGTTCCCTTACAAGCAAAATTATTACGATTACTGCAGGATAAAAAAGTACGGCGTCTGGGCGATAATAAAGAACGCCAGATTTCATGCCGGATAATCAGTGCCACCAACCAGGACTTATTTATCATGGCCCGCAACGGCTCTTTTCGCGAAGACCTTTTATACCGTTTGACACCCATTATTTTAGATATCCCCCCCTTACGCGAGCGAGTGGAGGACATACCGTTGCTGGCAAAAGAGTTTGTATCCCGGTTCAATGATTCCCTGGCTATGAATATAAAGATCATAGCCCAGGATTTAATGCAGCTCTTCTCCTATTATCGCTGGCCGGGAAATATTCGCGAGTTAGAGCATGTAATTGAAAGCGCTATGAGTATGGCTGAAAGCACAGAAGCAATACTATCTGATGAACATCTGCCCAGGATTATAAAGAAAAGACTTGTGAGTGATCAGGAAACTGCCGGCTTAAGTAATATGGAAGCAACCTCTAACCAACCACTAACCGAACTGATACGTCAATACGAGAAACAAACCATTGAGAATGCACTAATACTAAATAACGGTAATGTAAGCCAATGCGCTATTCAGCTAGGTATTACCAGGCAAAATTTGCATTATCACCTCCGCCGGCTTGGAATCAAATCTGTTTTTTATAAAGCCCAGTCGATCAGCGATACAATTAGTGCCCCTCAACTTTAGCGTTATTTATCCCGCGCCAGTTTGCCTTGAACATATTCCCGTTCTGCCGCTAAATCAAACACGCTCTGCGATTGCCCATACCCAGCGTCTTTTTGCTGAAAATAGTCCGGTTAAGGTGATAAGCTCACCCTAACCGGACTATTTTTGTTTTTTCAATTATTCGATTGACATACGCTTGACTTTTATGCCGTCAAACAAACTTACTACCAGCCCCGATAGCACCCAGTTGTCTTGCGCTAGCGGCCTCAGGGATTTTTTCATCCCGTTAACCCAGGCGCACCCCAAAGCATGCCTCCGAAAAACAAACCGGTGTTATGTATTTAGATCGTGTACAAATTCAATAAACCCCTGTGTTCCGTCAACCCGTATGCGCTCACCGTCTTTAATCAATATGGTGCATCATCCACTCCCACCACCGCCGGAATTCTGATTTAGCTGGCTTTCCACATGCTATTCAATATCGAACAAATTTCTAGTAACTCTGGATCGTTTTTACTACCCTTGGGATAACCAAAATTCAGATCAATGTTAAGATCGATACCTTGCCAGATTTTCAATATTTTTTCCTTAGCGAACTGCTTGGCTACAGGTTCAGCTAACAACGAACATCCAATTTCCGCTTGAACTAGCTTTCCAATCAGCGTTTCATCATCCACATACACAATTTTACATGGAGTAATATTATTTTTCTGAAAGAATTCCGCTGCTTCTTTATAAAACGGACACCCTTTTGTAGTCCATATCCAAGGTGTTTTTTCAAAGTACTTTAACGATAAATCATTAGTATCTATATCCCATTCGCTTGGGTAAACAAGAACCATACTGAAAGAATGCAATTTAATCGTTTGCACTGCCGGAAGAAGATGTTTTCCGTAATAAAAACCGGCATCTATCTTTGAGCTCGCCAAGTCATTACTAATATCTTCACTTCTTGTTTGCACAAAATGCAATTCTAACTGGGGTAGTGATTTTGAGGCGAGTTTAATCAGCTTTTGGATTTGTAGAACTTCTCCATCTGTATTTAGCCCTATACGGAGTGTTCTAGTCGGATTTGCTTGCAGCTCGTTTGCTCTATCATAGAAGACATCTAATGTGTCAAGTATTCTTTGGGCCTCTGTTAGTAATTTTGAACCTTTTTCGGTAATCGTCATTCCTTTAGGGTTTCTATGAAACAGAGTAAAACCGACCTCTTCCTCTAATGCCTTTATATGCGCACTTGCAGCAGGCTGGCTAGTATGGAGATGCAGAGAAGCTTCTGTTAGGTTGCCGCGCCGGGCAATTTCTACAAACGTTTTTAATTGATAAAGTTCCAAAACGCCTCACACCTTTACGCAATGCTTCGAAATATCTGTAGAATATCATAAGTCCCTTGTTAGTTTCAATCAGCTTTTTGGATGTATACGTTCAGAATTTGCAATTGGACGTTCTTTTTTGAATAGCCTATACTTACTTTACATTCCAAGAAAAACTTTTTGATGTGTTTATGATGAATGGGAGTGAGTACTTATTTCTACTTTTATTGCAATGTGCCTTTTTTCATTATCTATGTCTATTTCTCCAGGTCCAGTGAATATCACAACACTGTCTGCAGGTGTAAATTATGGATTTAGGAGTTCTTTTCCTTTTGTATCAGGCGCTACTATTGGATTTATTGTTCTGCTAATTACCATTGGGCTAGGCATTTCGAATCTCGTAGACCAGTTCAACGTACTCTATGAAATTTTGCGATATGCAGGGGCAGGTTTTATAGGATATACGGGCTATAAAATTATTATATCAACTCCTGAAATTAAATCTGAAGATACAAAGCTTCCGGGCTTTTATCATGGTTTTCTGATGCAATGGCTAAATCCCAAAGCGTGGATTGCGTGCCTATCCGGTGTTTCAGCCTTTAATTTGCGAGATTCATATTATATGCTTTTCATTTTTGTGGGGATTTATTTTGTAATTTGTTATTTTTCACTTGCCGCTTGGGCACTTTTAGGATCAAAAGTACAATTCTTCTTGAAAGTTAGGGAGCGTATCAAACTTTTTAACCTTTCTATGGGGGGATCATTAATAATTGTTGCACTATATTTGTTGCTTGCAGAACACCGATCTTCTCTTCTTTCATTGTCTGTTGAATTGATTCCCTGACCACGGAAGGATACAGGAGACACCAGACTGTGCGACAACTACCAGCCATAGCTATCGCAATATTAACTAGGACTCTAGTTCAACATTCTTCTTATTTTTTCTGCAAAAATGTTACTTTAATGACATGGCACCACTGTCATGTAAAAAAGTCCCTTTTTCGTAACACCAGAGAAATACTGGCTTCGTCGACCTTCATTTTTGAAATTTTGTTCCAGTACGTGCCATTATAATATCTCTCAAAGCCCGCATTTTATCCAGCTTTACACGCTCTTGAATTCGCTTCTATAACATGCCACTGACATTAAAATGACATTAGTCAATAATTTGACCAATGTCTATTTATAGCGTGAATCAGAATCACCCAGAACCCCTGCAATCAACAAAAATAGTATAGTTAATATGATATATGAGTCAAGGAACCGTCCCCCGACTCAACATCTCTGCGCACACCGCAACCGCCAGCGAGACACACTGACTTGCCGGCAAAGATATTCGTAAGTACTTTTGCTGACAAGTCCATGTATGGTTAACCTTCTTTTCTGCCAAAGAACGGGGTTTGCAGAAAGTGGTCCCTTCGTGGGACAACAGCGCTATTTGTCGTCGCGGTAAACCACGCCGTCCTTCATAACGAAGTTAACTTTCTCGGTAACGGCAATGTCTTCAAACGGGTTTCCGGGCATAGCGACCAAATCAGCCCGCTTGCCGGCAATGATGCTGCCGGTATTCAGCTCAAGCATCTCCGCCGCCACCGACGTCCCTGCCTTCAGCGCCCTTAAAGGCGTGATTCCGTTATGAACCATTTCGACAAACTCCGTCGCCCCGTTTACCGAAAAATCAAATGTTCCCAAATCGGTGCCCAAGGCTATTTTTACGTCACTTTTGGCTAGATTACTGGCGCATTCGAGAATTTTGCCGGCATATTTGACGTTTTTTTCGCGCGTCCATTCCGGCACATACATATTGAGATTGCCCTTGGCCGTTTCCCTGGCGTTGGCCACCACCGCGATCTGCGTCGGCACCATATATATGCCTTTATGCGCCAGCATCTCCAGCGTCGAAACCGATGACAGGCTGCCGTGCTCGATCGACCGCACTCCGGCGATCGCCGCCCGGTGGACGGCTTCATCTCCGTAGGCATGGACAAGCACATGTTTGCCAAGGTCCCTCGCCGCCGCCACCAGCGCGTTCATCTCCTCCTGCGAATACGACACATCATCCGGCCCGTCGCTCGGCGACATAAAGCCGCCGCTGCCGGCAACCTTAATCCATTCGGCGCCGTGGCTGACTTCGTTGTGAACGACACGTTTTACCTCGACCACGCCTTCAGCGACCGACACTTGCGCCATGGTGATACCGTTTCGGAGCAACCCACTGAAATCGAAGTGACCTCCCACCGCAGATATCATGTGGCCGCTGTGAACGATTCGCGGTCCTTTAATTGCACCTGCTTCGACCGCCTTTTTCAGTTCGGCCACCACCCAGGCATTGATACTGAAATCGCCGGCGTCACGCACGGTCGTAAAACCGTTATTCAGAACCTTTTCGCAGGCCGATACACCGGCGAAAGCCAAAGCGGCGTCGTTCAGGGACGCCAGATTCGCCACCACTTTAGGACTGCCGGTGAGGTGAATGTGGGTATCGATAAAGCCCGGCATGACAAATTTCGTGGACAAGTCGATTATTTTTGCCCCTTCCGGTCGGACAATGCTTTTACCTATTTCGGCGATTTTGCCGTCGACAACGAGGATTTCGGCGTACCCCTGCGGCCTATTGGCCAATCCGTCCCAATAATCTCCCGCCAGGATAACGGTGGTTTGACCGGGTGCCGCCATTCCAGCACAAGTGGCAGACAGCATTACCAGTACCAACAGTAAACTAATGATAATTCGCATCATTTGTCCATCCTTTCCGAATCAAAAATACAGTTCAGAACTTATAAGCGACAGTGAGCACGCCGAAGTTTCCATGCATGCGGTTATGGTCCTGAACGTCATGCAGCCACTTGGCGATTACGGTGAGGTCGCCCTTTTTGCTTTTTGGCGTCCAGAGGACGGCCGGCCCGATTCCCAGCGACCTGCCTTTGAAGGCGCCAAGCTTCGCTCCTGTGTCGCTGTCACCGGTGACCTGGCGGTAATAATAGCCGTGAAGGCCGACCGCGAAGTGTTGGGAGAGGTATTGGTTCAGCGCTACGTCCACGTGGAACTCGTTGCCCGACTTGTAATCGGTGGCGGGGTTTTTCGTGTTGAACAGGATGCCGGGGGCGACGGTGATTTCGGTGCCGTTCTTCATATTCAGCCAGGTGACGGCCAGTGAAGTGTCAAAGCCCCAGTAGTTCCGGCCGACATTCACGAGGCGGCCGTGATGATAGCCGCCGGTCGGAACATAGACCGTTTCAGTGAGTTTGTAATGAGCATTGCCTTTTTTCCAGTAGAGAGCGGCCATAAACGCCGTGTCGCCGATGTCGGTCCTGTTGTCGGCGAAGCCCATGTGGCCGATATGCGCCTGCATATTGACATGGCCCACGGGAACTACGGCGCCTATCTGAAGCCGACTGCCGAGCACAGGCTGCTTGAAGGTGTATAAGCCGCCGCTGTAATTGTAAAAGGCCTTGGCAGTGAGGCCGGCATGAATAGTTCCTTTGAGCACGGCCGTTTCGGCTTTGCCGCTGTAGAACAGCATCTGGTTGGCGAAAACAAACCCGGGAGCCGGCGCCACTGCGGTGGCGAAATTAGCCAATGAACCAGGGAAGTAGTAACTTTGGGCGCCTTCTGTGGCCCAGACCGTTGGCTGAGTAAAGAACAGACAGCATACCAGCAATTGAACAGCAAAGAGCATTCGTAGACGAGTTCTAATTAGTTGAGCTTCCACGCTTCATACCACCTTTGTAACAGTTAACAATGCGCTCACCTACGATACCTTCTCACTTCGCTAAGGACAGCAGTGACGCTTGCAGCAGTTTAATTTATTGCTATAGTTACCGGATTGCCAGAACCTATCTGCCTCGTACTAGGTGTGCAAGTGCCTGCATTGCTCGTAATTTGATAGATTTCCGTCGGTTTTATGTTGGTTGTATACCGCATACTCATGGTTGGCCTCAAAGGTACCCGGACTGAATATCCACTATAAGTAAATTGTATATAGGTAGCGTTGGCTGAGTTATCGCTGATTGTAATGAAAAAATAGTTACCAGTATTTGCTGATAAATGTGCCGTTTTACTTTGCCCCGCTGAAATTGTGCCGGATTCGCTTGAAGTACCCATCATAGTTACCGTATAACTATAGGCTATGCCCGAAGTCAGCCCGTTAATTGTCACTTTTCCATCGGCAGTTGTTGCCTGCGTAAGCGTTGTTCCGCCGCCCGTCAGGGAAACGGTGGCGCCGCCCAGATAATCGCCATTTTGGTCAACCACCGTGAAAGTACTACTGGTTGATCCATTTCCCGCCAACGTAATTGTGGCTATACCTGTTGTACCTGTCCAGGCAATAGTACCCGAAGTATTATTATACCCTGTTACACTTGCTATTACCGCTGTCGCGCTTGTGGCTATGTTGTTTACCGATGCTTGCCCATTTGTATCAGTTGTTCCCGTGTAGGTTGTTCCGCTAACGCTAAGGCTATAAGACGTATTGGTCAATAGGGCTCCTGCACTATCCTTCAGCGTCACTGTGAGTGTTCCCTTATGGCGCGTCAAGGTTACGCTGCCTGCATTTACTATTGCTGTAGCATTTGGCGTTACGGACAGGGCTATAGTGTCTGTGCTGCTAGTATAGTTAGCTGCATTCACTTTAATGGTATGTACAACGTTGGTCGTAAGCCCGGATAGAATATACGCGCCCGAAGCGTAGGTTATGCTGCTGTATGCGGTTGCTGAACCATCCACATAAAAGCTCGGCGTTACCATTGCTCCGTCATCTGTGGTTACACTCACTGTCACGCTTCCCCTTTGATGCATCAAGCTTACGCTGCCCGCATTTACTATTGTTGTAGCATTTGGCGTTACGGACAGGGCGATAGTGTCTGTGCTGCTAGTATAGTTATCTGCATTCACTTTAATGGTATGTACGACGTTGGTCGTAAGCCCGGATAAAATATACATGCCCGAAGCGTAGGTTATGCTGCTGTATGCGGTTGCTGA
>NZ_DATMXX010000431.1:0-12141 GCF_035561255.1 Sporomusa sp.
GCAGTATATTGTAAAGGCTGAGCAAAGACGCTCAATCCAATCTGGATTGAGCGTCTTTTTTACTACCAATTTTTACAAGGGAGGAGGAATGCTACTTGATTAGCTTAACTAAGGTAAATAAGTCTTTTGGCAACAACCACGTACTTAAAGACATTGACTTGACAGTAAAAACTGGTGAGAAACTTGTTGTTATCGGGCCTAGTGGTTCTGGTAAAAGTACAATGATCAGATGTATGAATCTATTAGAACGCCCCAATAGCGGCAGTGTGGTTGTGGATGGGGTAGATATCACCGCATCCAATGCATCTGTAAATCAAATACGCCAGTCTGCTGCCATGGTTTTCCAACAATTTAATCTCTACCCTCACAAAACTGTACTGGAAAACCTGACTCTTGCTCCTATTCTTCTAAAAGGTGTCAAGAAAGACGAAGCTGCAGAAACAGGTATGGCCTTCCTTGACCGGGTTGGGCTTAAAGAAAAAGCCGATGCCTATCCATCTCAATTATCAGGCGGCCAGCAGCAGCGCGTCGCTATTGCACGAGCCCTGAACATGCACCCTAAAATCATGTTGTTTGATGAACCCACTTCAGCACTTGACCCGGAAATGATTAAAGAGGTTCTTGACGTTATGGTTGACCTGGCTAACGAAGGAATAACCATGGTTGTAGTCACTCATGAAATGGGATTCGCCCGCAGGGTTGCCGATAGAGTCATATTTATGGATGAAGGGCGAATTATGGAACAAGGAACCCCGGAGCATTTCTTTGTTAATCCTGATCACGATCGAACCAAACTATTCCTGAGTCGTATTTTGCATTAATCCCTAATAAAAAATATGGAGGCGATTCTATTATGAAACTCATGAGAAAATCCGTATTCATCTCTTTCGTTATGTTGCTGGCTTTCAGCATCTTCCTGGCAGGCTGCGGCGGTTCAACAACCCAGCCGACTGCATCCAAGGAAGAAGTCCCTGCTGATATTAAAGCCATCAAAGACCGTGGCGTCTTTAAGGCCGGTGTAAAAGTAGATGTTCCTAAATTTGGCTATAAAGACCCTAAAACAGGTAATGTTGAGGGCTTCGAGATTGATCTGGTTAAAGCGTTAGCTAAAAAAATTGTTGGTGACGAAAACAAAATTGAGTTAACAGGCACTGTTGCTAAAACCCGTGGACCACTCCTTGATAATGGCGATGTTGACATTGTACTTGCTACCTTTACCATTACCGAAGAGCGTAAAAACAGCTACAACTTCTCTGATCCCTATTATACTGACGGTGTGGCTTTAATGGTTAAAAAAGCATCCGGCGCCCAGGGATTAAAAGACCTTGCCGGCAAGAAGATCGGTGTCGCCCAGAGTTCTACCAGCCGTAAAGCAATCCAAGAAGCAGCTGATAAACAAGGCATTAAGGTCAGCTTCCTGGAATTCGGTACCTACGCTGAAGTAAAAGCAGCCTTGGATTCCGGCCGCGTAGACTGCTTTAGTGTTGACGCTGCTATCCTCTTTGGTTATTTAGATGATTCCACTACTATTCTTAGTGAACGGTTTGCCCCCCAGGAGTATGGTGCAGCCACCAAGAAATCCAATACAGCCCTGGCTAAGTTAGTAAACGATACCTTAAACGACATGAAAAAATCCGGTGAAATTGATAAACTGCTCGCGAAATGGGGACTTAAATAGTGCCAGGCCCTTTCGCCGGGTTTAAGTGGCTGGCGTTATTCCAGGATTGGACAGTCTTTGCCGAAGGTTTTATTACAACACTTATGGTAGCAGCCTTAGGTTTGACGTTGGCATTAACCCTTGGTATCCTGTTCGGCATTCTTGGCACCGCCCCCGGGCGATCGTTCCGCGTTATTAACCGGATTTATGTCGAATTTATTCAAAATACCCCATTAGTCATCCAGGTCATCTTCTTATACCATGGCCTGCCGCATCTCGGTATTATGCTCCCGGTATTTTCAATCGGTGTGCTGGGACTTGGCGTGTATCATGGTGCCTATGTAGCAGAAGCAATCAGGGCAGGTCTGCAGGCTGTCCCACGTGGTCAATTGGAATCCGCCTATTCACAGGGTTTTAATTATTGGCAGGCGATGCGTTATATTGTCTTGCCTCAGGCCAAAAGGATTGTCCTCCCCCCGATAACCAATCAGTCAGTAAGCCTGATTAAAAACACCTCAGTGCTGGCCATGGTTGCAGGCGGCGATCTTATGTATCATGCTGACTCCTGGTCCAGCAGCAACCTCTATTACGGACCGGCCTATGTCATTACAGGACTTCTTTATCTCTGTCTTTGCTATCCGCTGGCCAATCTGGCCCGGCGCATGGAAAAGAAACTGGAGGTCTCATTATGATCCAAGACCTTCTTAAACCTGAAATTGCTTTATTCCTGATGGATGGGCTTTATGTTACCTTGAAAATCTCGATTGTGTCGATTATCCTTAGCTTAGTCTTTGGTACAGTATTAGGGGTGGCGCAATTCTCCGCCCACCCGCTATACAGCCGGCTTGCCACACTCTATATCGACTCAATCCGCAACACACCGCTACTGCTTTTCATTCTCGCTGCCAGGTTTACCACTAATCTGGAACCTGTCAACTCAGGTATATTAGCTATGACAGTCTTCACTTCGGCTGTTATGGCGGAAATTATCCGGGGCGGACTAAATTCAGTTCACAAGGGTCAATGGGAAGCCGCCCGTTCCCAGGGTTTTAATTACTGGCAGACCCTCATTCACATTATTCTGCCGCAAGCTTTCCGTAACATGATTCCGCCCCTGTTATCCCAATTCACGACAGTCATTAAAGACACTTCCTTTGTTTGGGCCGTCGGTGTCGAGGATTTAACAGGCAAAGGCATGATTATCATGGGCAAATATGGTTCGACCGCACAAGTCTTCACGATATTTGGGACAATTGCCGGACTATATTTTGTGGTGAACTATTCACTTTCGTTCATCGCCCGTTACCAACAAAGACGGCTTGCTGCCAGAAGCTACTAGCTAACCCCTTCCCCTTTCGCATACAAAAAGTAGTGTGGGCCTCACCTGACACAGGTGGGGCCCACACTACTTTTACTTTATTATCGCTCTTCCCGGTTATAAGGAATACCCAGCGCTTCCGGTGCAGCTACCCGCCGTTTCTTTGTTTCACGGGTGACAACGATTAAAACAATAATGGTAATCGCATAAGGCAGCATCTTAAGGAAAAATGACGGCACGGCGATTCCAAAGTTCTGCATATGAAACCCAAGCACGTCGATTGTCCCAAACAGAAAACTGCCAAGAAAAGCCTTACCTGGGTGCCAGGTAGCGAATATAACCAGGGCCACCGCAATCCAGCCGCGGCCTGCCGTCATGTTCTCCAGCCAGGACGGCGCATACGCTAAGGATAGGTAAGCACCAGCCATACCGGCAAGCATCCCGCCGATAACCACAAATAAATACCGGACTGCAAACACATTAAGCCCGGCCGTATCGGCTGCCCCGGGATTCTCCCCCACAGCCCTCATTTCCAGCCCTTTTCTGGTGCGAAATAAGAAAAACCAGAGAAAAGCAACCAAACAATAACTAAGATAAACAAGGGCATCATGCTGAAACAGGATAATCCCAACAGCAGGAAGCTCACTAAGCCCAGGCAGGGCAAAGGGCTTAAAAGTATTAGCCAGCGGCACCCCGATCAGGGATTTACCAATATAACCACTTAAGCCTGTGCCAAAAATGGTCAGCGCCAGACCACTAACAACCTGATTGGCCCGCAGCGTAATCGTTAGAAAAGCGTGGATGAGGGCCATCAACCCGCCGGCAACAATAGCGGCCAGCAAGCCAAGCCAGGGATCAGCGGTGTGCATGGCAACCATAAAGCCGGTAACCGCCCCAACAAGCATCATGCCTTCAACCCCAAGGTTCATTACCCCCGCAAGCTCGGCAAGGATTTCCCCTAAAGCAGCAAGAAGAATGGGCGTACCGGCAATAATACCTGTAGCTAAAATAGCTACCCATACTGACTGTTCCATCACAAACCCCGCTCCTTCTCATACCATCTTAGTCGATACTGCACAAAGATTTCCCCACCAACCACAAAAAACAAGATAGCCCCCTGGAGCATCGCCACCGTCGCAGCCGGAAAGCCGCTGGTCTGGATACTAAAACCACCAACCAGCATCCCGCCAAAAACAAAAGACACTAATACAATAGCGAACGGATTCAGGCGGGCCAGCCACGCAATGATGATTGCCGAATAGCCATAGCCTGGCGAGATGCCGTGCTGAAGCCGCTGGGTAATACCTGACACCTCAGTCATACCTGCCAGACCAGCTAAACCACCGCTAATAAACATCACCAGTAAAATATTGCGCACATAATTCATGCCGGCATATTGGGCTGCTGCCGCGCTTTCGCCGCTGACCCGGATTTCAAACCCCCAGCGGGTATAACGCAAGACGACATATAATATGAAAACAGCCATCAGTGCAAAAACAATTCCTAAATGGATACGGGTAACCCCAAAGGACGGTAAAATAGCGCCATCAGAAAACGGAGCGGTAATGGGAAACCCAAGCCCTTTAGGATCTTTCCAGGGACCATAGACCAGATAATCTACCCAGAGCATGGCAATATAATTTAACAGCAATGTCGTTATTGTCTCATTAACCTTGAAATAAGCCCGGGGAATCGCCGGCAGCAGGCCCCACAACCCACCCATGAGAAATCCGGCCAGCATCATGGCCGGCAGCAGCACCCAGGCAGACCACCCGGGATAGGTTAGCGCAACCCAGGTCGCACCAAATGCCCCCATATAGAGCTGACCCTCGGCGCCAATATTCCATAATTGCATACGGAATGCAACCGAGACGGCTAAGCTGGCTAAAATCAAGGGTACTGCCTTTACCAGGGTCTCAGATAATCCATAAACAGACCCAAAAGCCCCTGTGTACATCAACTGGTACACTTCAAGCGGATCTTTACCTGATAAACCAATAAAAAGACCGGCAAAAACAAGGCCGATAACAATCGACAGAATTGGTACAACCACCATCATTTTCTTCGAAACTGTATCCCGTTTTTCAAACCGCATTCTTAGTCACCAGCCTCTCTCCGGCCATCATGAGTCCGACCTCTTCCACAGATGCCGTACAGGGATCAACAACCCCCATTAATTCACCCCGGTGCAGTACCGCCAGGCGATCTGATAAAGCAAACAAGTCATCAAGCTCCTCGGAGATAAACAAAATAGCCTTGCCTGCTTCGCGTTGCTCCAGCAGCAGCTGCCGCACTGTCTCCATAGCTCCTACATCTAAGCCGCGCATTGGATACACAACAACAAGCAGCTGGGGATCTGCCGAAATTTCCCGGGCCAGGAGCAGCTTTTGCAGGTTTCCTCCAGACAGCATCCGCACAGGATTAGTTATATTTGCAATCTTTATGCCAAACTGTTCAATGGCCTGCAGCGTCTCTGCCAAGGCTTCCTTCCAGTTAATGAAATACCCTTTTCGGTCATAGCTCTTTAACAGGTAGTTATCTACGGCATCCAGTCCGGGAACCAGACCTGTACCCAGACGGTCTTCCGGTACATAACTGACACCAGCCTCGATAAACTTTTTCGGGTTGCCGGCCGTGAGGTCAATCCCCTTAATAAGCCTTTTCCCGCCTTCGAGTTCCCGTAGTCCGGCCACAACCTCTGCCAATTCACTTTGCCCATTGCCAGCCACTCCGGCAATCCCCAGAATCTCACCGGCATGAATGTCAAGCGATAAATCCCGGATAGCGAGTTGACCGCGATTGTTCAAACAGGAGATGCTCTCAAGCCCTAATATCGTTGCCCCCGGCGTAGCAGCACTTTTGGTACAGCTAAGCTCCACACTTTTTCCCACCATCATTCTGGTTAACAATTGCTCATTAGCTCTTTCAGTCCGGGTTTGTCCCACAGACTGACCGCCGCGTAAAACGGTGATCGCGTCAGTCCCCTCCAGCACCTCACTGAGCTTATGAGAAATGACAATAATAGCCTTGCCTTGTTTGGCCATTAGCCGGAGTGTCCGGTATAGGTCTCTTGCTTCCTGTGGGGTTAATACCGCTGTAGGCTCATCCAAAATCAAGATCTCGGCACCGCGGAATAATGCCTTGAGAATTTCTACCCGCTGCTGCTCGCCGACAGTCAGCTGCCATACCCTGGCAGCCGGGTCAATCAGCATACCATATTGCAGGCAAAACCGCCCAACCTTTTCCTCTATCTCGGACTTATTGAAAAACATCCCGGCATTGCGCAGCCCCAGCGTAATGTTCTCCGCTACAGTAAAGGATTTAATCAGCTTAAAATGCTGATGCACCATACCGATACCATGAGCCACAGCATCTTTGGGAGACCGCAGGTCAACCTTCTGCCCACGCAGGTAGATTTCCCCCTCATCAGGCCGGTACAGCCCTGTAAGAATGCTCATTAAAGTACTTTTCCCAGCCCCATTTTCGCCAAGCAAAGCATGGATCTCGGATTTATTAATTGTCAGGCTGACCCGATCATTCGCAATGACTCCGGGAAATCGTTTCGTTACATTAATCATTTCCACCATGGGAATTGCCACTACATAAACCACCCTTCTAAGATTAAACTTGATCCTTGGCGATAGGCACTTGCGCTAAATGCCCACCGCCAATTATCCAGCTGTTTCCGGCTTAATTTATATACAGCGGAAAGCCCCGCACCCGTAGTAGAGCGTTGTTATTATGACATTATAGAAGGCCGTTTCTATTACAAAACGGCCTCCCGCAACTTACTTAGAAATGGTTCCTTCCACGCCCTGTACAAACCAGTTAAACTCAAGCATATCTTTGTCAGCCATTTTTTGACCGGTTTGAACTTTTATATTCCCTTGCTGGTCTTTGATAGGGCCAGTGAATACATCCCATTGCCCCTTAATAATTTCTTCCTTCTTTTTAGCGATCATAGTTTTGGTATCTTCAGCAACCATTGGTCCGTAAGGCCCAAGATCAACAATGTTATCAGACATTGGTCCCCAGTACTGTTCTGATTTCCAGCTCTTGTCCAGAATAGACTTAACAGTTTTAACATAATACGGTCCCCAGTTCCACACCGGGCCGGTCAATATCGCTTTAGGAGCAAAATTGCGCATGTCCGTGTTATACGACACGGCAAATTTCCCCTTTTCCTCGGCTGCCTGCATTGGTGCAGGAGTGTCCTGATGCATCGCGATTACATCAGCGCCTGTGTCAAGAAGACTCTTAGCCGCATCTTTTTCAGTAGCAGGGTTATACCAGGTATTGGTCCAGACAACTTTTACCTTAGCATCCGGATTGGCCGCTTGTACCCCCAGGGTAAAGGCATTAATGCCACGAACAACCTCAGGGATTGGGAATGCGGCCACATAGCCGATTGTATTGCTCTTGGTTTGCTTGCCGGCAGCCAGCCCTGATAAGTACCTTGCCTGATACATTCTACCAAAATAGGTACCTACATTATTAGCTGTTTTAAAGCCGGAACAGTGCAAGAAGGTAACATCCGGAAACTTTTGTGCTACCTTTTGCACATAATCCATATAGCCGAAGCTGGTAGCAAAAATAATTTTATTGCCTTTCATTGCGAGTTCTGTAAGTACCCGTTCTGCATCAGCCCCCTCAGGAACTGCTTCAACATACGTTGTCTCGATATTAGGCATTTCTTTTTCCAGTTGCTTACGACCTTGATCATGAGCATATGACCAGCCCGCATCCCCAACCGGTCCGACATAAACGAAAGCCACTTTCACCTTTTCCGCTTTAGCAGGCTGGTTTTCTGCAGGTTTTTGTCCACCGCAGCCTGCAATCAGGATGGCTAAAACCAATAATGTAACCATCACCAGTAGACCTGTATTCCGTTTGCCTTGCCTTATCACCAAAACTCCCCCTATTACTTAAAGATTGCCACTCGCTCTATGTAAGGGCTTAACCCAGAGCAGCCTCAACAAACACAAAAGCCCAGACAGGAATAAGTCAGCACTCAATCTTGAGAGCGGACCTCCTGCCGGGCTTCTCCATGGTTCCCCATAGACAATAGGACACTTCCACTCATAGTAAGGGCATTTACGGCTCCCTTGTAGAAACTCCCAGACCATATCTCCGGGATTATACGAGTACATATTCATTTGAATGTAACCTAAAAATCTGTTTTCGGATTGAGTATACCGCATAATGGGACAAAAGTCTATAAAAATCCACAAGACTTTGACACCAGCTAAAACGAACTATGGCACAGCCCCCTGCTCTCGACCATCGCCGCCATTATATTTCCGGGAGAGCAGCCAGCGCCATGATTGTGGTTTAGCCGCGCTGGCTGTTGGGTAGTTACATATCCTTTGCCGGAACCGGCCCCCGTGAGAGCGCAATCTTACCGGTCCTGACAATCTCAATAATCCCAAAATCAAGCAGCACTTCACAGAAAGCATCGATTTTACTTTCCTCACCGGTAAGCTCAATAGCCACGGTTTCCCGGTTTACATCAATAATTTTGGCCCGAAAGATCTCCACAACATTGACTAAATCAGAACGGTTTGTTTTGCTGGCCTTGACCTTGATCAATGCTAATTCCCGTTCAATAGACTCGACATAGGTGAGGTTTACAATCTTAATCACATCAACCAGTTTAGATAGCTGATTTACTACCTGTTCCAGCTCGACCTCGCTCTCTACCTCAACACTGATCGTAATCCGGGTGGTATCAGCCTCTTCGGTATAGCCGGCGGCAATACTCTCAATGTTAAAGGCCCGTCTGCTAATTAGCCCTGAGATATGGGTCAAAACCCCAGGCCTATTTTCAACTAAAACAGCTAATGTATGTTTCATCCATTCATCCCTCCACCATTTGATCCAGGCGACCTCCCGGGGGAACCATCGGCAGCACATCCTCCGTTTCAGGGAGCAATATCTCAACAAGTACCGGACCCTGTATCCGCAAAGCCTCTTCCAGAGTTGGAACCAATTCATCCGGCTTAGTCACCCGTAGACCGGTAACGCCCATAGCTTCAGCAAGTTTTACAAAATCAGTGTGCCCCTTAGTGGTGGAATGGGAATAACGTTGTCCGTAAAACATCCGCTGCCACTGGCTAATCATACCCAGTACCTGATTATTCATTACAATAATTTTAATGGGCAAGCCATTATCGGCCACCGTCGCCAGCTCCTGACAATTCATCATGATGCTGCCGTCCCCGGTAAACAATACCACCGTCTTATCCGGCGAACTCAGTTGAGCACCAATCGCTGCCGGTAAGCCATAGCCCATAGTGCCAAGACCGCCTGACGTCAGCAAAGAACGCTCTTTGGGGAAATTATAATACTGTGCAGTCCACATCTGGTGTTGCCCGACATCTGTTACAATGACAGTATTAGACTGGGTAAGCCGGCTTACCTGCTCAATAACAGCCTGCGGCATGATGCTTGCTGTTGTCTGGCAATAGCTTAACGGTTTTTCCTGCTTCCAGGTCTGAACACGCTCTGTCCAGGCAGCAATTGAGCTGCGCCACTGCCCGGCGGAGCGTCTTGCTGCCTTCTCACATAACAGCGGTAAAGACCAGCGCAGATCACCAAGAACCTTTAGGTCGGCACATATATTCTTATTTACCTCGGCAGGATCAATATCAAAGTGTACAATCTTCGCATTTGGGGCAAAATCTTTAACTAAACTTGTTACACGGTCATCAAATCTGACGCCAATCCCCAGCAAAAGGTCACACTCAATTGTAGCCATATTGGCAGCATAAGTGCCATGCATACCAACCATGCCCAAATGCTGCGGTGAATCAGAAGGAATACACCCTAATCCCATCAGGCTGGAAAATACCGGGAACCCGGTCATGGCGGCAAATCTACGCACCACTGCGGCGGTATCGGAGATATTAACACCGCCACCGACAAATACCACCGGTTTGCTGGCTGCTTCCAAAGCCTGCACAGCCAGCTCAACACTTGCCGGGTCTCCGTCAAACAGCGGTGTATAGCCCCGCAGTCTAACCGCCTCCGGATATTCGAAATCAAAGCTCGTGTTGAAAACATCACGGGATATATCGACAACAACCGGCCCTGGCCGGCCAGTACGGGCAATATAAAACGCTTCCTTCATAACCCGGGGCAAATCCTGGGCTTTTTTTACCAGATAGTTGTGCTTGGTAATGGGGGTAGTGATACCGCAGACATCAGCCTCCTGGAAAGCATCTTTGCCGATCACCGCAACCCCTACCTGACCGGTAATCGCCACCAACGGGACTGAATCCATATAAGCTGTCGCAATTCCAGTAATCAGATTGGTTGCGCCGGGGCCTGATGTCGCAAAGCAAACACCGGTTTTGCCGGTAGCACGGGCATAGCCGTCGGCGGCATGAACAGCACCTTGCTCATGACGGGTTAAAATATGGGGAAACTTAAGATTAAACAACGCATCATACAGGGCCAATACACAGCCTCCGGGATAACCGAATACCAACTCAACCCCTTCAGCCTTCAAACACTCAATGACCGCTTCTGCCCCCAGCATCTTCAAGTTAAAACCCTCCTTCTACCTCTCCACATAATTTAAAATGCAACAACTTTTCTTACCAATAGGCTCTACAGATTAGAAAAGACTTGGCTTGTGCCAAGTCCTTTAGGACGACGGCAGAAGCCTTAGTCGTTCTTATGTCCACAGAATTTATTTGCAAATTCTGGTAGACCAATAAAAAAACTCCGTCCCCTTTCCCAGGGACGGAGTTTACTCCGCGTTACCACCCAAATTGCTATAGTTTCACCCATAGCCGCTCATAGGTACAGAGAAACCTCGATACCTCGCCGCAATAACGGGCGGCAATTTCTCCGCAGAGAGCCCGGCGCGGCTTACTAAAAATTCAGCCCGCAACTCACGGATGATTTTCATTATATTAGATATTGCTGGCTCACACCAACCCCAGCTCGCTGCTAATATCGTGATATAACTACTCTTCCGTTCATCGTCTTTACATCTTTATACTATTTATTATTGTTATGTTACAAAAAAATCCACCCGGTGTCAACACTATTCTTTTATTTTGTACTTTCCTGATGATTTTTGAACATAACATGATGTTTTTTCAACATTTCCGGGATCGGCAGCTCATAGGGACAGCGGAGAACACATTCACCGCATTCGATACACTTTTCCACAGACTCCATCGCATTACGGGCAAAATCAACCGCAACTGCCGGTGACATCCGCCGTGCGATTACCTGGTACCCCATAGCCGGGGTTATACTTACCCCATGTGGACAAGGCTGACAGTATTCACAGCGCCGGCAGAACTGTTTGCCCAGCTCATTGCGATATTTGTCCATCAACACCAGATCAGCATCGGTAACAGTATTCACTTCATTATAAAAGGACAAAATTTCGTCAACCGCCTCAGGTGAGTCAAAGCCCGGGATGGGTAACATCTCCGGAAACTGCCGCAGAAACTTGAAAGCAATTGCTGCATTGTCAATCATGCCACCGGCAAACGGTTTCATCACAATAAACCCAACATTCATTTTGATCGCCAGCTCACGTAATTCGCCTTTAGCTGCATCCTCAATAAAGTTAAAAGGAAATTGGATTGTGCTGAATAAGCCGGTCTTAACCAACCGTACGGCCATTGTCAGGCTGTGCGAGGTAACACCAATATGCCGTATTTTGCCCTGCTGCTGAGCCCGCTTCGCCACCTCGAACGCTCCGCCGGCAGCCGTTGCAACCTCCCAATCCTGTTCACGCGAGACCTGATGCAGCTGGTATAGATCAATATATTCTGTTTGCAGCATCCGCAGACTATTTTCAAGATGCTCCAGCGCTCCAGCCCCATCACGGCGTCCGGTTTTGGTTGCAATGACAATCTTGTCCCTCATCCCGGAAAAAGCCCTGCCGATCTTATCCTCACTATCGCGGTAGGCATTTGCGGTATCATAGAATGTAATACCCTGTTCATAAGCATGACGCAGTGTCTTGACCGCCTGATTAGTTTCCAGACGAATAATAGGTATACACCCAAAACCTACTTCCGAGATGGTTAACCCGGTTTGTCCCAAATTACGGTACTGCATACTTTATATCCATCCTTTCCAGGTTAGAGCACCTCACTGGTGTTTCCAACCAATTTAAAATTCCGTTAATGTTATTATC
>NZ_DATMXX010000432.1:0-4295 GCF_035561255.1 Sporomusa sp.
CTTCTGATAAGGTGCTGATGCCATCAAAACCGAGAAACCCTAAAACCGCGATAGAGGCGGCTTTGGCCAAAAGATCCGGGCTAAAGTTATCAGCCTGGAAAAAGGGGGCTAGTGTAAAGCCTGCTGCGCCGTTGCCTTCAATAAAGACATATTTGATTCCGATAATTAACAATACAAGTAATGTGGCTAATTGCAGATAGAGCATGACTAAATTTGTTTTTGCCGTTAAGGTTATTCCCCTGATGTTAATCAACGTATTAATTACAATAAATACAAATCCCCAGACTACTGAGGGAACACCCGGAAATATTCCGGTCATCCAGATGCCAGTCATCAGGTACAGTAAAGCCGGCGCCAGGATATAATCAGCTAATATAATCCAGCCGGCGACAAAGCCGAGATGGGGATTCAGGGCCCTCTGGATGTACGAATAAACAGAGCCTGAGATGGGAAACTCTTTCGACATATGACTATAGCTATACGCAGTAAATAACATCGCGATAACACCAACAAGGTAAACTAAACAGGACATTCCGCTGCTTTCCTGAGCTACCATGCCATACACCTGCATCGGTGCTAACGGGGCCATGAAAATAATCCCATAAATCGTAAGATCTTTGAGTCCCAGTGTTCTTTTCAATTCCTGTTGATAACCGAATTTGCCAAGTAGGGTGTTGTTGTCATTACTTAGACCAGGTTTCATTAGAATTAAGCTCCTCTGCTGTATTTTTAGTTAATTATAAGCCAGAAGGGGCTGGAATGGTCAAAAGATTGGTCATACCCAAATCCGTTTGGTCAATACAAAAATCCCGTACCGGAAGATTAAAGGACGCTGATTAGTGTAAATGTGTTATGTTGGATTATTGTCCGATTCTCTGCCACTATCAGCAAAAAGAGGTTAGATCAACAGGACTCTTTTGTCCATTGATCTAACCTCTTTATTTGATTGAGCTACACTGTAGTCCGGAATTAAGCCATCACTGGCTAGACTTTGAAGCGCTGTATGACAGTTTGTAGATCCTGAGCCAATTTTGCTAAAGCCTCGCTGGAGGCGGCAATTTCTTCCATAGAAGCCGACTGCTCTTCGGTGACCGCCGAAACCGTTTGCGTCTGACCGGCGGTTTCTTTGCTTATTACATCAATCTCCTGTACGGACGAGACAATCTCCTGACTGTCACTCGCTATTCCCTGAACAGCTGCTGCGATGCTTTTTATCTGCTCAGATACCTGGTCGACCAACGAAACTATTTCTGCAAAAGCCTGTCCGGCTGAATTAACGACATCTGATCCGATTTTGACTTCGCGGGTACCTTCGTTCATTGCGAGGACCGCACTTTCAGTCTCGACCTGGATCTCTGTAATCAGGCCGGCGATTTGTTTGGCGGCTTCCTGCGACTGTTCAGCCAGCTTGCGAACCTCCTCGGCTACTACGGAGAAGCCACGTCCCTGTTCGCCAGCCCGGGCCGCTTCAATAGCCGCATTAAGTGAAAGCAGATTGGTTTGGCCTGCAATCCCGGATATCGTATCGACGATTTGGCCTATTTCTTTGGAGCGCTCGCCTAATTTGGCGATAACCTGTGCCGAATGGACTACTTTAGTCTCGATATTAATCATCTGGTTAACCGCTGCCTCAACCGCTTTGCCCCCATCCTTAGCGGCACCTGCGGCCTTGTCGGAGGTTGTCTCCACAACATTTACATTAGCGGCCGCCTGCTTGATCTCTGAGGAAATCCGTTCAACAACAGCGACGGTTTTGCGAATTGCACCAGTTTGCCGCTCAGTGCCGGCTGCTACCTGCGTGATGGAGTTGGCTACTTGGCCGGCTCCTTGCGCCGACTGCTCGGCACCTGTCGTTAATTGCTCCGACGAGGCTGCCACCTGTTCGGCAGAGTGGGTTACCTGCCCGATAACGCCACGCAGGCTTTGGGTCATGGATTCAAGCGCTTTTCCCAGTTGGCCAATCTCGTCATTGGATAAACTGGCGGTATGCGAAGCCCTCAGGTCTCCGTCAGCTACCTGCGCCACCCGCTGCACCATATGGGTTAAACGGCCGGCTATCCTGCGGGCAAAATACCAGGCAATGACGATTACGATAAGTATCGTCACACCCATGACTGCCAGCATCTTGTAGCGATTCACACTTACTTCGGCATACACCTCTTTTTCCGGCACCATGGCGATAATTATCCAATTGGTTAAAGGAACAATCCCTGTGGCACCAATTACGTCAGCACCCGCCAGGTTCTTAAAATTCAATTGGTTCTGCCCTCGCAGGGCTGCCTGAACAATCGGTGTTTCGAACACATCTTTCTTTTCTGTAACAAGTGTATTATCCGGATGAGCAATGATAATGGATTTTCCATTTACATTGGTGTTAATGCTTGCATACCCTGTTTCACCGATCTTAACCTGAGAGCGCATTTTCTCCAACGCATCCAGTTTAATGACTTGGCAGACGATCCCGGCAAAAGCCCCCGCACTGTCTTTAATCGGGGTAGCAATAAGGATAATTGGACTGCCTGTGTCTTTGGAAGTAAGTACGTCACTGATGATTGTCTGGCCGGTCTGCATAGCATCCTTAAAGTACTGCCTGTCAGCTATCGAGGTACCTATCATCCGTCCGGCGCCGGCTGCCGGGGCAAAATTGGTTACCCGGCCTGTCCGGTCAACGATGTTAACAGCCTCATAAGAGGCAGAATCAACACGCTCAATGGCATTGACCAGCTCTGTTGCGCCTGCAGCATTGCCGCCAGTGACATGAGCATGATTGGCGATAATCTGGCCAATCTTGATTTGCTCCTGTAACATTGAGCTAATTTGCCCGTTTAAGCCGCTAACCTGGGCTTGTATCTCACGGTTTACGTTCTCCTTCAGACTTGTTTCCATGCCATTTAACAGAATAAGTCCCGTGATACCTGTTGCCGTCAACGTAAGAACCAACACCAGGACCACTAACTTCGCAAAAAAGTTCATCCGCATATTGTTGCCTCCAACCTGTAAAATAATTACATAATTTTTGTGTGCAGTATGCAGACAAGGCTGCATTCTTTTTTGAAATGACTACGAGATATAGCCTGTCATAAATCCTCCCTCCGCATGGAGTCAACCGCAATCGTACCTGTGTCCGGAAGAAAAAAGAATCTCTAGCATCTAACGATTCGCTCGTAAATAAACTATTCACTGAGCCCGTATTTCAAATTTAAAATCGTAATATTCTGTAAAAATTTTATAGATATGTTATAAAAATAAAACTAAATCGACAAAAATTATTTGATCATTGCAGTTGACTGATTTTTGAGTGTTAGCAATTCAACATGTAGAGATGTGTAGACGACTTAGGGTATAACTCTATTGCAATTATTGTGAGCTAAGAGTTCCGCCGAGGCTGCCGCACTTGTATGTGTTTTATATAAGATGGGTTCGGAACGGCAGTGATACAAGTGGGTTCTTCTTTTGCATCCTAGAAAGTTAATTATTTCACCTACACATTGTATTCTCTCATTATTTGTATAATCCTGCCGAAATTTACAGTTTATTTGTCGAAAAAGCGTGAAACAATGGGGAGGCCAGGCCTCAAGTGATCAGAAATCCACCCACGTCCTAGTTATTCACTCAGCAGCTGTTCTATTTTGTCCCGTTTCAAAATGGTGATGGTGCGTTTGTCTGTCAGGATAATTTTTGCTTTGCACAGGTTTTTCAGTTCCCGGCAAAGTGAGGGGCGTGATACATTCAAATGCTCTGCCCACGCCTTTTGCGTATACGGGAGCTCAATGATGCTGGTATTATTGTCGGTTGCGATGCAGTGTAATAGCGAATACGCAATCTTGCTTTGAATTGAGCAATAGGATAACAACTCGATTTTTTTATTCAGAAAAATAAGCTTATCGGACATGAGCGCCAACAAATTGGCTAAAAGGATGCTGTCATCAGCCAGCGCCTTGATAACGTATTGTTTAGGCAACAGCATCACATCTGTATTCTCCCGGGATATTACCTGGCAGGGATAGGCCGGCATTTGGGAGAATATGGTTCCTTCGGCGAACAACTCGCCTTTTTCTTTATAAATCAGATTAATGACCTTGCCTGACTGAAAGATCTTCTGCACCTCAATACTGCCTTTGAGGATAATCCCTATATATGTTATCGGTTGATCCATTCTAAATATAAACTGATTTTTTTTAAAATTGCTGATTTTGTATTCAGCAGGCAGCAGAAAGTTGTGAACGTCTGATTTGGTATAGCCTTTAAATAAACGGCAATTGGCCAGGGCAGTGATAAAATCTTCCATCTTAAAC
>NZ_DATMXX010000433.1:0-2915 GCF_035561255.1 Sporomusa sp.
TTATTGTATTGATTACTTTTTTTATCATCCAGAAATGGTATCAGCTGGAAACAAAAAAAGCGGTAGGAGATACTGAAAAAACCTACCAGGAAGAATTTCTTTCTTTCCTGACTTCGGTCAAATCCCTGCGCCACGATTTTGTTAATCATATTCAGGTCTTATATGGATTAATTGAGTTTAGGTATTATGACAAAGCCCTGGAATATATGCAGTCTTTGTTTAATGAGGTCAAACTGGTTGATCTGACTTTAAAAGTAAATAATCCGGCCCTGCTGGTCTTATTTCAGTCAAAGTTTGTCGCTGCCCAGAATAAACAGATAGAGATGCAGTTTGAGCTTGCTCAGGATCCCTTTGACCGGGTAAAATCTACGGATTTAATTAAGATCTTTTCAAATTTGCTGGACAATGCCATTGAAGCAACGATGAAATTGCCGGCAGCAGAAAGATATATCAAAATTACCGGCAAGAATTATCAAACAAGCTATTATTTTGAGGTGGAAAACTCGGGCTTTACTGTTTCCGAACAGGAGCGGGCATTGCTATTTAATTACGGTTATACGACCAGGCCGCCTGGCGGTGATAAAACAGGGGGCTTGGGGCTATATATTGTCAAAGAGATTATCAAACAGGTTCAGGGTGAAATTTCGTTTACTTCTCAAGATCAGATCAACAAAATCTCGATCATCATACCGATAACAACAGGAGGGTAATATGCGGCAGCCTCAAATTAATTTACTGATTGCTGAAGACGAGCCTTTTCAACAAGATTTGCTGTTAATGAATTTAAAGGACTGTGAGTTTGTCCATGTTGTTGATATGGTGAAAAACGGGGATGACTTAATTCGCAAGGTTATATCAACCCCTGCGATTAATGCGTTGCTGCTTGATCTCAACCTGGGAACAGGACGCGGCGGCCTGGAAAGTTATGCTGCGCTGCGGCTGCGTGGCAAGGAACTTCCGGCTGTTTTAGTCACAGGCATGATTCCGGAAGCCAGCTATACCTATGATCTTGGGATTATCGATATTGTTGAAAAACCCTTTACGCCCTTTCGTTTTAGACAAGCAATCGAGAAATTAAGTAAGCATATTGATTATCAGAACTTTATCAGGCATGGCGGTCTGTATATACCTGTATTTAGCCAGGATATTGAACAATTAGTCCCGGCAGAGGTACTGTTTATTGAATCCCTGAACCGCACGATTTACGTTCACACCAGAACTGCTGAGTTAGAAACCAAAATCCCTTTACGGGTATACTGCAAATACCTGGAAGACCACTATTTTTATTTGACTCACCGGTCTTTCCTGGTCAATATGAAGCAGGTTCACGCCATTGAGGGCAATGTAATTCATTTTGCCAATGAAACGCGGACTGCACTGATTGCTGAGGATATAGCTCAGGAGATTCTGTGTTATTGGCATGATATCATAAAAAAATAGACAAAGTGATGTGACCCGGCGGGGCGACAGCGCTTTGTCTATTCAGCTGCTATTGGGCTGAGAATCCACCGTCGGCAACTACGGCACTGCCGGTCATGGCTGAAGACTCATTAGAGGCTAAGAACAAGGCGATATTGGCAATTTCTTCAGGCTCAATAGCGCGGCCAATTGGTTGAAAATCAGCTAAACCACTGAGCACATGATCAAGTCCACCCAAGAGAGCGGCATGGGCATCATTAAACCCGGTGCTAAGCCAGCCGGGACAGATGCAGTTGGCGCGAATATTCTCTTTGGCGTAATCTAGCGCAATTGCTTTAGTGAGCATGAGAATGCCGCCTTTGGAGGCTACATAGGCTGACAAGAATCTTTCAGCCACAAAACTATTGGCAGAGCCGACATTAACAATCGAACCACCGCCTGCTTTTCTCATCTCAGGTATGCCGTATTTACAGGTCAGGTACATTGATTTCAGATTGACATTCATAGTCCGGTCCCACATCTCTTCTGTCAGGCCTTCCACAGTTCCGGGCAGATTTACAGCGGCATTATTGCAAAGTATGTGCAAGGAACCATACTTTTCGATTGTATAATTGATTAAGCCCTGGACTTGCTCTGACTGGGAAACATCTAACCGGAAGAAATGGGCATCACCACCAAGGCTGCGAATCTTGGTAACGGTATCTACTCCGGAATCCATGATATCAGCGACAATCACCTTAGCCCCTTCACAGGCAAATTTCTTGGCAGTACTGGCGCCAATACCTTGGGCTGCGCCAGTGACAATTGCTGTTTTTCCTTCCAATCGCATAATATTATTAACCCCTTTACTATTTATTTAACCAAGAGCTTTTAATGATGGTGGAACCTCTTTATACCCTTTTGATTTTACTGCACCGATCATAATGCCAATGACCACCCAGGCGGCTCCTGCTGTAAAGGTAGTCTCATCAAAGCCGGTCCAGACATAACCTACAATCAGAAATCCGATTAGCGGCATGATTAGATAAGAGAGCAGCGCCTGGCCGCTGCGCTTTTTCTTTATTACATAAAAGTACAAGAATACGCTAAGGTTTAACAGCATAAAGGAAGTGACGGCACCAAAATTAACAAAGCGCAACACTGTTTCCATAGACAGGGTTAAAACAGCGATTGTGCTAATACCGGCAGATAAAAAGGTGGCTCGTACCGGAGTTTGGAACCGGGGATGAATCTCTTTGAACAGGCTGGAGAAAGGCAGCAGGTTGTCCCGGCTCATGGAATATAAAATCCGGGAGGTAGCAGCCTGGAGGTTTAAATTGACGGCTATCCCGATTGCTACAACATTAACGATAATGAGCAGAGTATAAAAAGTGCTGCCCCCAGCTTCTTTTGCCAGGTCGAAAAATCCCATCTCCGGGTTTAAGGTTTGATAGTCAGGATGAATTAGATGCGCCATATAGGCTTGAAACATAAACAAAACCCCGATAATAATAATT
>NZ_DATMXX010000434.1:0-7260 GCF_035561255.1 Sporomusa sp.
TAAACTTGTAGTTATACACAGGTTATGCACTAGGATTCAATACGTTTAATTAGATCTTTTAGTGTATTGTTAAGTTTAGCATCCATATTTTTTTCGCGGCTTATTTTGTCATGAGCGTGTATAACTGTGGTATGATCGCGACCACCAAATATTTCACCAATCTTAGGTAATGATGTTTCGGTTAATTCGCGGCAGAGATACATCGCAATTTGCCGGGGATAAGCCACATTGCGGGTACGCTTTTTGGCATACATATCTTCTAATTTCAGTTTAAAATGGCTTGCCACAATATCCTGGATAAGATCTGTGGTAACCTGTTTGGGGCGGCCATTTGGAAAGATGTCTTTGAGGGCTTCAGTAGCCAGATCAATATCAATTGGCTGATTATTGAGCGAAGCATAGGCAATAACCCTGATTAGTGCGCCTTCAAGCTCCCTGATGTTGTTTTCGATTCTGCTGGCTATATAGACAACGACTTCATTAGGGACATTAAGGCTCTCCATCATGGCTTTTTTTCGGAGTACGGCAATCCTTGTCTCTAGATCAGGGGTTTGAATATCTGTGATCAATCCCCATTCAAAACGGGAGCGCAGTCTGTCTTCAAGGGTTTGAATTTCACGCGGGGGACGGTCACTGGAGATGATAATTTGTTTATTCGCCTCATGTAAAGTGTTAAAGGTGTGGAAAAATTCTTCCTGAGTATGTTCTTTTTTCGATAAAAACTGAATGTCATCAACGAGAAGAACATCAATATTCCGGTACCGTTGGCGAAAGTTTTCCGGATTACCGCTGATGATCGAATTTATAAGCTCATTAGTAAATTTTTCACTTGATATATAGACAACCTTCATATTGGGGTTATTTTCTTTAATACGATGACCAATAGCATGCATGAGATGGGTTTTACCGAGTCCTACACCGCCATAAATAAAGAATGGGTTATAGACTTGAGCCGGTGCTTCTGAAACGGCTAGTGAGGCGGCATGGGCTAATCTGTTAGAATTACCAATAACAAAGGTGGAAAACACATATTTGGGGTTTAGGATAAATTCATCTGCAGGTGGTAGATTGTAAAGCTGTTGGTTGCGTGTAGGTCGTTTTTCCTGCAGGTTATTTGACTGGGGAGGGGGAGGGGTGACCGGCGGTATTACCGGTGTTGGTAAAATTGTTGCTGCCGCTTCAGGGATATCGCTGATATCATCAAGGTATCTGAGAAAATCATTGTGATTAATATCAGTATGAGCGTCATGGTGAGCTGGTCTTTGTTCAGGAGAAGGCTTGTGATTAGTTTCAGGTTCCTCTTCCTCCACTGCTGTCAGTAAGGGACTTTCTTCGACGCCTTCCATTTCGATATCCATATTAATTAGAACTATTTCAAAATCTTTATTAGCGGCAGCTTTTAAGGCAGCCTTAATAACAGGCAGGTAGCGGCTTTCAAGCCACTCCTTGACAAATTGTTTAGGAGTGCCAATCTCAATAACATTGTCGTTAATTGATAAGGGCATTGTCGATTTGATCCATGTTTCAAAAAGCGGCTTGATAAATGCTTTTTTCATATGTACCAGGGCCTGTTGCCAAATGCTTGCCATATAAGCGGTATCCGCGCTCATTTTAGCTAATCAGTCCTTTCCCTACTAAGTTTTCCACAAAATGTACTGATAATTAACATAAGTTATCCACAAAGATATCAACAACTGTGCATAAGTTTTATTCAATCAGCGTTTAGGGCGAAAAAAAAATACAACGGCGGGACATAATAATCCCGCAACCGTGTATTATCAAGTTATGAACCTTTGTGGACAAGTCTGTGAATAAGTAGTGTTTTTTGTGGATAAGTCATGAAAAATGTATATAAATCAATGTTATCCCAAGGAGATGTTGATAACTGCATAATTTATATTAACAAATCATGTGACAGTTATCAACAAGATATTTTCAACTGTGACCTAAAAAGTTGAATTTTATCCACAGAACACTTAATTTGTCGTCGTCAATATTCTTGACATGTTGCCTTGCGCTAGTCTATAATCTAAGCTAGTGAAATTTTGTGGATTTCAGTGTATTATTTTTTCTCCGCTCTATATAAGGAGGTGTTTAGAGATGAAACGTACTTACCAACCTAATACGCTATGGAAAAAAAGGACTCATGGTTTTCGTGAGCGTATGTCCTCACAAGGTGGCCGACTCGTAATTAAAAGAAGACGCGCTAGAGGCAGAAAAAAATTGTCAGCATAAGTAGGCCGCTTTCGTGGCCTATTTTTTCCATCAGATGGGGATGCTTGTAAAGATCTCATCAAAATTATAAGCATCTCCAAAAAATAATTATAGAAACCGGATGATTACAATGGTCAAAAGGTTTACCCTGCCTAAATGCGGCAGGCTTTGTCAAAATAAGAGTTTTCAGGCAGTATACCGGTCAGGCAAGTCATATGCCAATAAATATGTGGTACTATATGTTTTGCCTAATCGTTCTGCTAAACGCCGAATTGGTTTTGCCGCCGGCAAAAGGCTAGGGCCAGCTGTTGTGCGCAACCGTATGAAACGCTTACTGCGGGAAGCATATCGATTCCATCAGAGTGAGATTATCAATGGTGTCGATCTCGTGCTTGTTGCTCGCCAGCCGTTGGTTAAGGCGGGACTGGCTCAGGTAACGAAGGCCTTTCTGGAGTTATGTTCTAAAGCTAAACTAATGGCGGAAAAATCATGAAAAAAATCATTACAATCTTTATTATCGGCGCTATTAAGTTTTACCGGCTATTTCTGTCGCCGTTAAAACCGCCTAGCTGCCGGTTTGTGCCTACATGCTCTGAGTATGCGCTAACGGCTATCGAAAGGTATGGGGTTGCCCGCGGTTCGATGATGGCTATCCGGCGTATTTTGCGCTGCCATCCTTTTAACCCTGGCGGGTATGATCCTGTTTAAATAAACAGCCAATTATTTGCAGGAGGGAAATTTTTTGGATTTTTTAAGCAATATTATGCAGAGTGCATTGACTTTCTTTTATAATATGACAGCCAGTATCGGCTTTGCCAATTATGGTATAGCTATTATTCTACTAACCATCGCCATTAAGGCGCTGTTGTATCCACTGACTGTCAAACAGGTAAAGTCAATGAAGGCGATGCAGGACATTCAGCCCAAAATGAAGGAATTGCAGGAAAAATATAAAGGCAACCCGGAAAAGTTGAATAAAGAACTGGCTAACCTATATAAAGATGCAGGGGTCAATCCTTTGGCCGGTTGTTTGCCACTGCTAGTGCAAATGCCGTTTTTAATTGCGATTTTCTTCGCTATTAGAGATTATCAATATGCCCAGTTGCCACCAAGTTTCTTATGGTTGACAGATTTGGCTCAGCCTGATCCTACCTATGTATTGCCTGTATTGTCGGCACTCACTACATATATTCAGCAAAAGCAGACAACTACAGAGATGACTCAGCAAAATAAGATGATGCTGATATTCATGCCTATATTTATTGGTTATATTAGCTTAACTTTTCCAGCAGGTTTAGTGCTCTACTGGGTAGTGAGCAATGCGTTCCAGATTGGTCAGCAATGGTTTATGTATCGTAATAATGCGTCGGTTACTCGCGAGGAGGCACGCTAACTTATGAATGGTAAGCTTACATTTTCAGAAAAGACTGGTAAAACAATTGAGGAAGCCATTGAATTGGCTCTAGCCGAACTAGGGGTAAGCCGTGACCGGGTTGACCATGAGGTGCTGGAGGTACCCAGCAAAGGATTGTTTGGTTTTATCGGTTCTAAGCTTGCCAAAGTAAGAGTGGCTATCCGCCCCATTGACCCGGTAGACGAGGCAACGCAGTTCCTAAAGTCAGTGTTTAAAGCGATGAAGGTTAATGTCAGTATGGAAAAAGTGACTAATGATGATCATGTGGTCATTAATCTGCGGGGCGAAGATTTAGGTATACTTATTGGTAAACATGGTCAAACGCTTGATGCTTTGCAATATCTTACCAACCTTGCCGCAAATCGTGATGCCGACGAGCGTAGTCGCATTGTTATTGATGTTGAAGACTACCGCAAACGCAGGGCAGAAACGCTTTCCCGCCTGGCCATGCGTCTGGCAGATAAGGTTAAACGCCGGGGAGAGCGGGTGGTTCTTGAACCTATGAGCCCGCAGGAACGCAAGATTATCCATATGGCACTCCAAAGTGACAATCGAATTATGACATATAGCGAAGGCGATGAGCCATATCGCAAAGTGGTTATTGCTTTAAAAAGATAAAAAACAAAGCCGGGATTAAGTTCCCGGCTTTGTTTATCTGTATCTACCTTTATTCAAATGTACTAAATAAAAATAATTATTTGCAAAACCGAATCAAAATGATTGGATAATAGAAAAGTACGGTGCCGAAATTTATGTTGTCGGCACCGTACTTTTTAGGCAATAATTGTGCGTTCATATAGCTGTCCACAATGGCAAAGGTCTTCTCGTGGAGCATCATCAGAAAAATCCTCTGACATATAACCGCAGCCATTGCAGCTTGTCTTCAGCTTTATCAAATAGCGTTTGGCTGCTTTGGCTTTATGTATGGAAGCTTTACATGCCTGCAGGGATTCTACAGGCATTGTGAAGAGTGTGGTTTGGCAGCCATTCGGGTCACTGTAGTCTATGGACAGGCTGCCTTCCCGGGGAGTGGCAGGAGAGCCTGTCATTTGAGTGTAGGGAATGATAAGCCAGCGACAGTCTTTATCGCCGTCTGGCTTATCAATAAAATAGACCGAGTGACTGGATATAACTAATGCCCCGTCTTCATCTAAAAAGTTTGCCGGGACAATTGTATGTATTGTTTCACCTAACCAGAGATTATTGGGGACATCAGTTAATAATGATTGTAATTTTTCGCTTAATTTTGAAAAATGAGGATAAATCTTTTCTAGTGGCAATGAAATAGGTATGCCGTCTGTGGTAATCGTTATTGCTGCTTTTTCTGCTGTAAATACTTGCAGAACATCTAGCATACCGTTTACTTTACCCTTGTATATAATAACAGAAGGCATCTGGTCAATCGCCATTTTTATAGCTAATCTTCCGCGTAATAAGACAGTTTCCAGATGGCGCCGCAGGTTTTCCCGCCGGGAGCATCCTTTGAGGATAATACTATAATAGTTGTGTTCACAGATCATATAGGCACCTCACTTTCACTAAATATTGTACACTGATGCGAATTTATTGACAATATGAGAAAGTGAAAAAAGACTTGATTTATAAATAGTGCAAGGTTTATGATAATATCGTTGCATTCTTAACACAATAGGAGATGTTATTTTGGATTCCATTAGCCCTGAAATTATTTTATTTTTACTTATTGCCGGGTTTGTTGCTGCATTTATTGATTCTGTAGTAGGTGGCGGCGGGTTAATCTCTTTGCCTGCACTTATGTTTACCGGTCTTCCTCCTAGTGTGGTGTTAGGTACTAATAAACTGGCTAGTTCACTGTGTTCAATGACAAGTACCCTGTCTTTTTTGCGATCAGGGAAGGTTGATTGCCGGCTGGCAGCCTGGTTGTTTCCGTTGTCTTTTGGCGGTTCGGTCCTGGGGGCATATACAGTTCGACATATACCACCGGAGTTTTTAAAACCGCTGGTTGTTGTGCTATTAATTGTAGTAGCTATTTATACTGTGTTAAAAAAAGACTGGGGTTCAGAGTCAACCTATCAGGGGCTTACCTCTAAAACTAAGCTGATCATAGCACTCGCCGTATTTGGTATTGGTTTTTATGATGGATTCTTTGGTCCCGGGGCGGGTTCATTTTTCATTTTTTCATTTTTGATGTTAGGATTTGATTTCGTTGTCGCCGCAGGCAATGCTAAAGTGATGAATTTCGCCAGTAATATTGCCGCAGCGATTACCTTTATCTATCTTGATTCAGTGAACTTTCACTACGGGTTTATCATGGGGGGGGCAATGATCGCCGGTGCACTTGTCGGCTCGCGTGTTGCTATTAAGAGCGGTACAGCCTATGTACGGCCGTTGTTTATTGGTATGACCAGTCTGTTAATTGGCAAGCAATTGTGGGATTTGGTAATGAAATAAAAGAATATAAAAAAATCGACTACCCTGCAGGGTGGTCGATTTTTTATATTCTTCGAACGTCGAAGCACCTCGAATAGAGACAAGGATTGGCTTACGTTTTGCTAAAGCCATGGCGTCGGTTGTGTTTTTTTAGAGAATAAATTTATCAACAAGATCGATTAGCTGAGTGATTTCCGGTTTTGAGACCTGTCCGTTAGCACCAATGGATTGTCCCTTAAGGCGCATTTCCTCATTAATGAGTGATGAGAAGATAACAACAGGTAAATGGTTAAGCTTATCATGTTCTTTGATTCGTTTAGTGAGATGATGACCATCCATTTGTGGCATCTCAATATCGGTAATTACAAGCTGGATTTTGCTCTCAATTGGTACGCCGCCGGCGGCTAATTGTTCAATCTTTTCCCAGGCGTCCAGGCCATTCTCTGTCAGGATAACATTGGCATAGCCTGCCTTGTGGAGGGTACCTAATAATAAATCACGAAGCATCTTGGAATCTTCAGCGACTAGAATTGTCTTATTCTGACGAATATCGGTTACATCGGCTGACTTTTCCGCGATTTCATTGAATTTCTGATTCATTTCTGGATTGACGTCAGCTACTATTTTTTCAAAATCAAGGAGGACGACCATCTTATCAGTCATTTTTATGATACCGACAACCATATCTGAGTTGGCGATATGGGGCGGCGGTTCCATAGCTGTCCACGATATACGGTGAATTCGGGAAACCTCATCAACAAGAAAAGCAACATAGTAGTTATTAAGCTCACTTACAATAATTTTTGGCGAGGTTGTTGTTGATTGGCTGCCCAGGCAACGGGGGAGATTGATCAGCGGCATAACCCGTCCGCGCAGAGTGAAGATACCATCGACCCACGGATGGACGTTCGGCATTTTGGTGACAGGTAAGGGGTTAATAACTTCTCTAACTTTGGCTACATTAATGCCATAACTGACTGGGCCTATTGAAAATTCAACTATCTCAAATTCGTTTGTGCCAGTTTCCAGTAAAATACCCTTTTTTTCAGACATTGCCAGCCCTTCTTTCTTTTTTCAATAACGGACAAAAATAGACAATTTCAGATAGATACTACTTCTATCTTAGGAATCTTTTACCTGCTAGTAACTTGTCCATAATAGTAATTTTATGTGTATTTTTAATTTTTGCAGAGAATACTATATTAATTATTCTGCTTGCAGGA